>JAWVYP010000020.1:0-18257 GCA_033722655.1 Akkermansiaceae bacterium
CTACGGCTTTGGTTTTGGATCTTACAGCATAAGCTGCCGCTTCGTGGAAAGATCTTAAATAACGATCCGGGTCGCCAAGACCCTTAAACTGCAATTTTGCTCCTGGGGCTTCGTCTGGCGTATAGTAATACCCTTGTACCCCAAATTTGAACCCAACGGGATTAATTTCTAACAAATACTTGTTTGGCTTAAATAGCCGATTGTTATACACCCAGTTTGCTAATGCTTTGTCGTTAGGCAGGTAAAAGTTAGTGAACACCGTATTCCCGGGGACATTGAATTTCAGATCATACCCAAGGGACTTTGTAATAGGGTCTTGGTCGTCATCTGGAAATGGCCCCTTTACTTCATGTAGCTTCTTATCGTCATCATAGCACATCGCCGGAACAGCCGCGTTGAATAGCGCGTAATTATTGACTTTCAAACCGTAATGAAACGCAGAACCAACGACGATATTCCCCATACTGTGAGCACATATGTTTTTGGTGTAGCTGCTTGGCAGTGAATTTACTATAGCTGCCACACTCTTGCCTGATTTCCAGGCTCGATAGTCCGTCACATTATAAGTGAGATAGCCATTCGTAAATTCGTTGGTCTCTTCTGAATACGTCGGCCAACGGATGAAGAGAAATCTTCCTCTGTATCCAGCCTGCCAGCAACGCTTGAACATGTTCTCCGCATATTTCTGCGAGCCCGGATAGGTCATGCGCCAGCCATGCACAAATATCAGGTAGTTTTTGGTCTCTGCCGGATCCCGAACGAAGTCCTTGCCCCACGGGTCCCAGGTCCAGCCCATGTCGGGTTCGGGTACTTTCACCAGTGGGTTCCCTTCTTCTCCATGCTTGGAGGTCGGTTCGAGAATCTCTTTTGGATCGTCAGGCGTCACCTTCGCGCGTTGATACATCTCGCGAACATCCATGAGCCTGAGCCAGCAAGGCTTGCTGCTGCTGAGCACCTTGCCGTCCTTCCTCAGTTCCAGCACGAGTGCCCCTTGGCCCTTGCTCATGCCCTCATAGAGGAAATGGCGCCGTGATTTGCCCTTGCCGATGGGGCTGATATCGCGAAATGGCCGCTTTCCTTGCCAATACTTCCTCGGAATAACCAATTCACCGCCAGCTGTGACCACTCCCAGAGGCTTGAGGTCGGTGTGTGCCTCTGCGGCATTCTCATCCACTAGATAGGCCCTCGATCCACCGGCGTCGAGATGAGGCCAGACCCGAATCGCCGGATTGCCTTTCAAGTTCTCCCTGTCGAATCGGAGCACGGCTTGGACTTTGCCCTTCTTGAGCTCCTCGTGGTAATCCCCCACCACCATCTGCAGGCGTGTAAAGTCCTCGAGGTCACGCTGGGTGCGGATTTTCTCGTCTACATGATCCAAGTCCCACCACCAACGCCAGCCTTTCGGCTTCTCCTGGTCCTCGCTGCGATCGTGGTCATTGTTGATCCAGAAGCGGTAGGGACGCGCTGTGGAAGTCCTGTCGCGTGAGAAATGGATGTCGCCATCGCGATCGGCATCCACGGCCAGTCTCAGCTCGGCCTTCTTCTTGTAGATGTAGATGGTCGCGCCATCGATATCGGCAAATCCTCCCTGGGTGATGTAGTAGGTATTTGAATATTGCAGCTCGACGTAGATTTCCTGACCCGGCGCAAACTCCACATCGAGCTCGTGGAAGGACTGCTTGAGCTTGGGCAGGCCCTGGCCCATCCGAAAGCGCGAGTGGACCA
The DNA here is from genome assembly GCA_033722655.1 of Akkermansiaceae bacterium. Taxonomy (GTDB): domain Bacteria; phylum Verrucomicrobiota; class Verrucomicrobiia; order Verrucomicrobiales; family Akkermansiaceae; genus Luteolibacter. The sequence goes on from JAWVYP010000020.1 coordinate 1,726, forward strand.
CTTCTCCATCAATGATGAGATCACAGCCGTCGTCCGAGAACATGGCCATGCCGTAGACCTGGTCTTCTTTCTGGCCTGCAGGCAGCTCCGGCAGGGTGAAATTGCCACTGAACCGCCGCTCTTCCACGCGAGTGCTGTGGTAGCCCAGCTGCCCGCCATCACTGGCGGCATGGGCCCTTGCGGACTTCCTGGCTTCCTCCAGGCCGCCATCCCCCATGTCACTGACATTCTCCACTAGGGTGTCGATCTGGCTGGCACCAAGCGGTGTGAGCATGCCGATGGAAAGCAGGCTGATCAAGTGAAGGCCTGCGAGCCTGGGCGGGCGGAATGTGGATGCCTTGTTCATGGAATTCATTGCTGAGTCTTGGATTGCTGATTCTTTTCTGCCTGCTTGCGCTTCTGCTCCAACTGAAGCTGTCGCTTGCGCTCCTTTTCTTCCTTGCGGATCTGCTTTTGCCAATTTCGGATGAGTTTGCCGCGGTTGGAGGCATATGGACTTTCCCCCTCCAGACTGCGGATCGTCCGGATTGCCTCATGGTGCTGCCCCTGCCTCGCATGATGGAAGGCGAGCAGGAAGGTTGCGAGGTCCTGATCCCCTTCCCGGCGGTTGGCCTCGTGGAGCATGGCCAGGCATTGTTTCTCCATCTTCGAATTCTGAGTAAGTCGATGGATGTTGGCACAGCGCATCAAGGTCCGGCGCCAGCAACAGGAGTTCGTCTGCTCGATGGTCAGGGTCGTGTCGAGATTGGGCATGACCCACTGCTCACAGAGCTCGCGCGCCACAGGCTTGGTCTGCTTTTTGCGCGCCAGTTCCAGAGCGATGGCGGCCAGGTTGGCGACGGCCACTCCCTTATCGTATTCGCGCTCGGCCGTGCGGAAGCTCTCCTGATACTTCGGGATGGCCGTCCGGCAGGGCACAAGGCCCGCTTTCCTCTCCCACCCGGCGACGGGCGAGGCCAGGTAGCCCTCCAGGGCTCCCGCGCTCTCCTCGGAGAAAGCAGGAACCTGGAGGGCCAGTGAGCCAAGACTCAAGGCCAATGCCAGCCCAATAGGCTGGATGAGCCGGCTCTGGAAAGGAATCTTGGCAATCACGGCTGCCAGCACTGCAGGCTTCATGCCAATATCATATTTGAATGATATTATTTAAATTTATCATATCCGCATTCCCCTGCATGGGACCCGGATCGCGACACCTTCGTCGCGCCGACCTTGGCCAGCCAGCAACCCTTCAAGGACCGGGAGACCGACTCCCGCCCACAGCCGCCCACAGCCGCCCACAGCCGCGGAACCATTCTAGCCCGGAAATTTCATGAAACCTCGGTCTGCGGCTTGTCCTTCCCGATGTTGCCTGCGTTCTCCTTGAAAACGCAGTTGGACAGAGTGTCAACTCAGTCCGAACCGCGTTTTCAGCGTCGGCCTTGGCAACATCGAGAATTCCTGCGCCTCGCCCACGAGAATCATGAAATATCCGGGCTAAAATTCGTAATTCAGGGCGGCGTAGATTGAGCGGGGAAAGGCCGGGCCGTAGATGTAGGTGGGGTCGCGGAAGGCGCCGGAGGGAATGTCGTTTTGGAAGTCGTTGAGCAGGTTCCTCACACCGAGGCTCAGGGTCAGGGCATCGCCATCGCCCACGGCAAAGGACTTGCGGATGCCGAGGTCGATGTTGAAGAACCAGTCGCTGCGCTGGAGGCTCTGGGAAACCAGATCACCATTGGCCGAATCGAAACGCTGCCTGGGAACATCCATCGGACCAGTCAGGCGAGCGGTGAGCATGGTGTCGAACCAATCCGCCTTGTGGGTCAGGCGAAGCTGCCCCATCGACTCCGGGGTGCGCACGTAGTTGCTCGTGAAGACCGCATCAATTGATCCATCGGCCTCGAAGACCTCGAAGGGCTCGTCATACTCGAGCCTCTGCTCGACCCAGGAAAAGCGCAGGTCCCAGTCGTCGGCGAAGTAGCCCAGGTTGAGCTCCAGCCCATAAATGGAGGAGTCGCCACCGTTTTCGCGCAGCTGTACGCCAGGGCCACCGGAATCCGGACCGCCGACCACGAAGGTGTCCTGCAGACGGGTATGGAAGGCACTGGCTTCCAGGCGCCAGTGGTCATCGATCTGCCATTCGGGAGAGAGCGCGAGGGTCACGGACTGCTCTTCCTTGAGCCCTGCGGCATTGCGGATCGCCTGGAGGTCGCCGCCCACCACGGTGATGTGCAGATCCTCGTCGAAGATTTCGGGGGCGCGGAAACCGGTGGAGATGGAGCCGCGGACGCGCAGGTCATCACTGTGGCTGTAGAGTGCGGAGCCGCGCGGGGAGAACACGGCATCGTCAAGTTCGGAGTGAAAATCGAGCCGTCCGCCGTATTCAAAGGTCCAGCGCTCACTTGGCAGGTAACGGTGCTGAACGAGCAAGCCCAGGTCGGAGAAGGAATCGTTGAGCGGCTCCGCTGATGCGGCCGTGTCCTCGATGTCCTCGTAACGGAACTGGCTGCCGAAGGTCAGGCGGTGGTGCTCGACCGGCTGGTAGCTGGCCAGGGCGTTGAAAAAGTGGAGAACGTCGGTGGTGGCGCCAAAACCCGTGGCGCCAGTGCTACTGCCCGACGACCAGAAGGCATTGCCGTCGCCGTCCACCCCGTCCGGGGAATTGAAGGCGGCAAGACCGCCGTAATAACTGTCGCGCTCGGTGCTCGAAAGCGAGTAGGCCAGCGTGCCACTCCATTGCGGGTTGATGGCGCCATCCCATTTCAGGGTGGCGACATGGCGGGTCGAGAACAGCTCCTCGGCAATGACATTGGTATTGGGTGGCTGGTCGAAAGCGGCACCGGTATCCCCGCCGCGGCGCTCCTCGTCGGTAAACAGGTAGTCGAAACTGAAGGTCTGGTCGGGCTGCGGGCTCCACGTCACGCGCATGCCCACTGCGTTGAGGTAGCGCTCCGAGATGTCGGTGAAGCCGTCCCCGTTCATGTCCACCGGCTGGAGGTAGTCGGTATTCAGGAAAAGCGTCGACTTCAGCCGGTCTTCCAGCGCCAGGTGGTCGTGCAGGAGCATGCCGGAAAAGGAAGGCGCCTTGCCGAAGGAGGAGCCCTCGGTGAAGGTGCCGATGCGCCCGCTCACTTCGGTGCCGCTGACCATGGGATCGCGCGGCAGCAGGTTGATCACGCCGGCGACCGCATTCGGCCCGTAGAGAACAGAACCGCCACCTTTGACCACCTCGATGCCGCCCAGCAGACCTGCCGGGATCTGCTCGATGCCATAAACTCCTGCCAGGCCGGTGAAGTTCGGAAGGCCGTCATTGAGGATGCCGATGTACTGCTGGGGCAGGCCAAGCATTTGGATCTGCTGGGTGTTGCAGTTGGAGCAGTCCGTGGCGACACGCACCCCCGGCGAGGCCTCCACGATTTCCGAGAAGTTGCGGGCCGCGCAGGTGCGGATGAAGTCCTCATCATAAACCTCGGTGCGCACCGGCGTGTTGCGCAGGGGCTCCAGGAACTGCGACCCGGTGATGACCAGGGTGTCGAGTTCGTCATACAGATCCTGGGCGTGGCTGGCGTTGGGCAAGAGCCAGCAGCATGCCAAGGTGGCGATGGCGGCGCGAAGGGAGGGAGCCGTGGATGGGGTCGTTGCATTCATGGGATCTCGGGTGGATGAAGCTTGTTAGTTAGCTAGGACTTATAAGTTTAGGCATGGCTAATTATGGCCGGCCCGGGAATAGCAGCTCTTAGGTTAGGCGCAACAATAAAAATTAGCCCGGGCTTATTTTGTATGAATTTCCGTCTTCGCCGGGCGTCGCCCCGGAAGTTCATCACCAAGACCTTGTGCACCGCCCCAAGGGGCTCCTGCCCGGAGATTCGCTACCCAAGGTTCTACCATTTGACGCTCCACCCCTGCCGTCCTAGTCTTCGTCTCCGCGCCTAGGCCCTCCGGTGTCCCCAGGTTCACCGGACGGACACCGGCGCATGCCTGCAACCCCGAACCATCTGCTAGAATCAGAACCGATCCCATGGACCCCATCTCCCTCTCCATTCTCTCCTGCTCCCCGAAGTGCTACTCGACTCGCCGTCTGGTCGAGGCCGCCAAGCAGCGCGGCCACAAGGTCAGGGTCATCAACACGCTGCGCTGTGCCATCGGCCTCGATCACGGCGATCCGGAGATGTTCTACAAGGGCGAGGAACTCGAGCTGCCCGACGCAGTGCTGCCGCGCATCGGCACCTCCATCACCCGCTACGGCACGGCAGTGGTGCGCCAGTTCGAGCAGATGGACGTGTTCACCCCCAACACCGCGGGTGGCATCAGCAACTCGCGCGACAAACTGCGCAGTCTGCAGATTCTCTCACGCCACGACGTCGGCATCCCGCAGACCGCCTACGTCGACGACAAGCGCGACGTGGAGGATGCGCTCAAGCGAGTGGGCGGGGCGCCGGTGATCATCAAGCTATTGGAAGGCACCCAGGGCGTGGGCGTGATCCTCGCCGACAAGATCGAGATCGCGAAGGCCATCGTCGAGACCCTGCACAGCACCAAGCAGACCGTCCTTCTGCAGAAGTTCGTGGCCGAATCCAAGGGCAAGGACGTGCGCGCCTTTGTGATCGGCGACCGCGTGGTGGGCGCGATCCGCCGCACCGCCCAAGGCCAGGAGTTCCGCTCCAACGTCCACCGCGGCGGCAAGGCCGAGGCGATCAAGCTCGATCCAGAATACCAGGAGGCTGCGGTGCGCGCCGCCCAGATCATGGGCCTGCGCGTCTGTGGCGTGGACATGCTGGAGGGTGCCAAGGGTCCGCAGATCATGGAGGTCAATTCCTCGCCGGGCTTGGAGGGCATCGAGGGCGCGACCGGCCTGGACATCGCCGGCGAGGTGGTCGACTACATCGCGAGTCAGGTGAAGTTCCCCGAGATCGACATCCGCCAGCGCCTGACGGTCAGCCGCGGCTACTCGGTGGCCGACATCCACATCGTCGAGGACAGCTCCTACGCCGGCAAGAGCCTCAAGGAAACCGGGCTGCGCGAACAGGACATCGTGGTGCTGACCCTGCGCCAGGACGGCAAGGTGATCTCCAATCCCAAGAGCTCACGCGTGCTGAACTCGGGCGACAGTCTGCTCTGCTACGGCAAAACCGACACCATGCGCGCGCTGATTCCCAACCTGCCCAAGAAGCGCCGCAAGCTCAAGAAGCTGCCGGAACATGCGCAGGAGGGTTGAGCGCAGAAATCTGTGTTCAATCGCCACCATCTACGTTTTCATATTCCGCGAATGAGCAAACCCGACATCGGCACTTGGGGCGACTACACCATCAGGCCCGGGACGCGCAAACGCCTGCGCCTCGACATCGGCCGCAGTTTCAGCGGTGCGCACATCAGCCTGCCCCTGATGGTCTGGCGCAGTCCAGAGCCCGGCCCGGTGGTCGCCATCACCGCGGCGGTCCACGGAGATGAGATCAACGGCACCGGCGTGATCCGGCGCATCATTCAGGAGAAGGCGATCAACCTGAAGCGCGGCTCACTGATCCTGGTGCCCGTCATCAACGTGCTCGGCTTCGAGCGCCACAGCCGCTACATGCCCGACCGCCGCGACCTCAACCGCAGCTTTCCCGGCAGTGCGAAGGGCAGCCTCAGCGCGCGTTTGGCCCACCTCGTCTTCCATGAGGTGATCGGGCGCAGCGACTACCTCATCGATCTGCACACGGCTGCGGTGCGCCGCACCAACTTCCCCAACGTTCGCGCCGACTGCAGCAACGAGGAGTGCCTGCGCATGGCCCGCGCCTTCGGCTGCGAGATCATCGTCGACAACACCGGACCGGAAGGCTCGCTGCGCAAGGAAGCGGTGGAGGCGGGCGTGCCGACCATGATTCTTGAGGCGGGCGAGGTGTGGAAGGCCGAGCCCTCGGTGCAGGAGCTGACCATGCGCGGCATCGGCAACGTGCTCGCCGAACTGGGCCTCACCGACGGCAAGGCGGAGCCGCCGCCCCACCAACTCATCCTCAAGGAAACCGCCTGGATTCGCGCGGAGACCGAGGGCTTTCTGGAATTCCACGTGGGGCCCGGCGACACCGTGGCCGCCGATCAGGCCCTGGCCACCAACGCCACCCTGCTCGGCACCGAAAAGGAGATCATCCGCAGCACCCAACAGGGCATCGTGTTGGGCATGACCACCATGCCCGCCGTCAGCCCGGGCGACCCGGTGGCCCACCTCGGCGTGCCCGCAAGCAACCGCCAGCACCAGAAGTTTGAAAAGAGCATTGATCAGTTGGAGGGCGACACCATCGAAACCCAACTCCGAGAGCACCTCGCCACCAACATCGTGGTCAGCGTGCTCGATGAAGATTCATGAAGGACAAACACGTCATCGGCTGGCGCGAATGGGTGGAGTTTCCCGAATGGGGCATCCGCATGCGCGCCAAGGCAGACACGGGTGCGAAAAGCTCCGCCATCGACTGCGCTGAGATCACCGAATTGCCCGAGGAACGGGTGCGCTTCACCGTTCGCCTCGACCGCAAGGAGAAGAAACTCATTACCCTCGAAGCTCCCATCGCCAAGCGCACGCATGTGAAGAGCAGCATCGGCCAAGGCCACGACCGCATCTTCATCGAGACCACGATGAAGCTCGCCGACGTGGAAAAGAAGATTTTGGTCAGCCTGGTCTGCCGCAAGAACATGATCCACCGGCTTCTGTTAGGACGCACCACGCTCAGCGATGATTTCCTCGTGGATAGTGGTGTCGACCACTGGCTGACGCCGAAGAAACCGAGGAAGAAGAAACCGGTCAAGAAGCAGCGTGGATAATGTCCGTTAGAATCGGCCTGACTCATTGTGGTGGCGTATTGGCCCCTGTTTTCGGCAAGCTTCAGCTGCCATGATGAAGCCCTGTCATGATTCGTCTGTTCCCCGTCATGCATGGGGAGCTACCGCTCCAGACGCCCATTGAGGAGCTCCTGATAAGAGTCGATTGGTTCTTCTGGCCCGAGCCTCGCGAAGCACTCGTATTCCAGTAGGGCAATCCCCAACTCAGCGACCCTGTTCGCGCACTCGTTCAGATGACCCTCTAGACTCTTGGCATCGCCAAAATTGTCTTGGGAGCTCCACCAGATCAGCCTTTCGGAGTATCGCTTCTGGCCGCCAGCCAGCCCACACAGCAAATTGTGATCTGGATCGTATGTCACTTCCCGGATGGTTTCCCCTCCCTCCTTGAAGGACTTCTTGCGATTGTCCAGCTCCTTGAGCTTGGTTCCTGCAATTTCCCAGGTTCCATCGTAATGAATCTTGTAGTGATCTTTGCTGAGGATCGAAACGGCGCGAATGGACTCGTCCACCGTGTCGCCGTAAAGCGTCTGCGGGTAAAAGCAAAAGTACGGCTCCCATGCCTCATCGGATTTGATGAATGATTTGATCACATAATCGAACTTGCTGATGTGCTCGGGGGCGACGCCGTAATTTTTGGTGTGAACTGGATAGAAGGTCTGGCGACCCGGCGAGAGTCTGAAAACCACCACCATGGCACTCTCACCCTTGGAAGCCACAACGATTTCCGCTCGCTCATAAAACCTGTCGAGGTAGTTGCGGTTAATCAACACGCGCTGTGGCAGGGCTTCATCCACGAGCTCTATCATCTTGCCCTCCTCCACAAGGCTCAGATGGTTCAGGCCCTCGCCGCCCCTCGATTCATATTGATGCACGAGTTTCGTGTGGTCTTCGAACACGTAGGAAGTGCAATCCTGCGCGACCGCTGGCAACGTTGCGGCAATCGCCAGAGCGGCCATTAGGATTCGGCACCAAGCTGCCGCCACCACATGATTCGCTTTGGTCACCGCACAGCGCATGCCGACAGCATCACCGATCACCAATTCGAGCAAAGATTCGATTGGTAAAATTTGTGTAATGCTCTCAGCTACTGGACCCCAAGGACGTGCCCAAGCCACTGCCGCCGGATCTCGATCCATTGATCAATTCGTATGGAGGAGACACACACCTGTGGCTTCGTCAAAGAATTGCATGCCCCCAAGCGAACGGTCGCGCAGATTGGGGTGACAAAAGCCCAGCATGTGATTTGTCTGTCCCTCTGTCCGCCCTCCAGGGTGGCTTCAAAAACCGCGGACTGCTCCGGGGCGATGGTGCATGATTTCAAACCGGTTCCGCAACGAAGGACGCGCCGTTCCTCTACCCACTTGCCCTCCCGCCAATGCTCGGTCTTGGTGATGGGGCTGATTTCTGAATAACCGGTGAAGATCATCGGTTTGTCGGTGGGATTGATGATGCGAAACTTGGCCTGATAGAAACCATTCTCGGTGCGGGTCAGCGCTCAATCTTGATGGCGACGGCTTTCTCGGCCGCGTACTATTGGGGGATGGCCTCGGTCTTGGGGACGGCTTCTTCGGCTTCACCCAGGTGTTGCAGGAAAAGCAGAGGCTCGGCGGCTTGGGCGAGCACTCAGACAAGCAGGGTGAGGATGAGGGTCAGTATTTTCATGTCTTATGGTGCTTATTTTTTCAGATCGATGAGCTCGCTTTCCTTGATCACGATGGCTTCGGCGTCGGGCTTGCCTTCATTGGTGTCACTGGCGAAAAGCACCTTCCACTGCTTGGCGGCCTTGTCGCGCTCGACGCTCACGAGATAGGGAATGCCCGGAGGGGCATCTTCCGCGCGCTTCTTTATGGCGAGCCGGATGGCCGCCGCTTTGCCGTCAACATCCTCGTCGACCACCTTGGTTCGAATCGCGCTCGACTGACCGGGGTAGGATTCCATCATCATGGAGAACCAGACCTCAACTTTCTGGCCCGGCCTCAAGCCACAAGCCTGATCGGCGAACCAGGTCGCGCTGTTGCAGGCCAAGCTGCCCTTTTCGGGCTCGTACTTGGTGAGCAGGAACGAATTGCCATCGTCCGCAACCGCCACCACATGGCCAACCATTCCGGGCGGATCATGTTTGCCGCCGATGGTTTCGATGGTGACCATTTCCGCGAGGTCTTTGGGCAGAATCCTGAGGATCTCTTTTTCAGCGGACGGCTGACCGTTCTTGAGGCCGACTTGAATCCAGATGTCATGGGGAGCTTCCACGGAACTGCCTTGAACCGAGTATCCCGCCTTCTCCAACAAGGCAGAGGCCTCATTGCTCTTCTCTTCGAGCTCCTTCAGGGAGAAGGGCAGTTTGTCGACGATGCGGATCATCAGATCGGATGCGTTGACCCATTCCCTGACCTCCTTAGGGGTCTCGCCCTTGAGGTAGATTTTGGAGATCTCGCCGACTTCGGCGCCGACGAAAATGTCCGCATGCTTGCCGGCGATCCGGTTGAGGATATCGCTGAACTCTCTCTGACGCTTGATGATGGGGTGTTCAATGCCCTCCTCCATAAACTTGCGCTCAATTTCCGCCATCCGCTCGGGCGTGATCTCTTCTGCCCAGATCGGGCTCACGGTCGCGATGGTCAGGCTCAGTGTCAGAGTCAGGGCTTTCATGTTGTTTTGAATGGATGATTATTTCGTGGGATCGCTGATGCGACCCATGAAGAGCGTGGTGTTGGTCGTGTTCTCCTTGATGCGCACGATGAAGGGGCGGTCGAAGCGGACGGTGGGCGCCGGCTCGGGGATGCCACCGGCCACTGGCGCAACGGCGGTGGCCGCAGCGGCCACCGAACCCTCCTCGTTCACCTCGAGCGTGGCCTTGTGCTTGATCTTGCCAATCGCAATATCACTTCGTTCATACATCGCATCGAAGTTCGCCTTTTCCATATTGAAGGCGTCCTTCACGCCAAGCGCCTCCATGGTGTCCACCAGCTCATACTCGGTGGCGACCTTGAACTTGGGCACGATCAGATCGATTTTCTGTTCGGAGTTTTTGTCGCTCAACTGATCGTCGACCTCCTTGAGAAAGGCCTCGTTGATGCCTTCGTCGAAGGCTTCGAACTGACCGGCCTTGGCGGGCATGATCAAAACCATCGAACTGTTGCCCTTGTAGGGCATCTCCACCGCAATCCATTCCTCATTGGAGGCCATCGGGTAATGCCCCCTTCGTGCCATCAAGAGGGTTTCCACCTTCTTGCCTTCGGCGGTTCGGAAGTAGTTCATGCCCGTGTTGGAGGGCTTGAAAGGCGCTTCCCAACCGCCCTTGAAATAGACCGCGTTGAGCAGCACACAGGCACTGAAGGGGCTGAGGCTGTCGAGAATCTTCTCGATCTCGCCCTGGGTCTTCTCCTTCACCCAGGCGTTGATCTCAGGCAGCCCGCCCGACAACAGCTCGCCGTCGAATTGTTCGCGTACCAGGGTCTGATAGCTCTGCAGTGGCACTTGCCCGGTCACGCAGAGGGCGTTGGCGATGTTGAGTTGTCCGCCGTCTTGGTTGACCGAGTCGCTGATGTGCTTGCGCATGGACTGCAGGCGCTGCACAAGCTTCGGGTCATCGCCGAAGTGCATGGCGACCGCCATCTCTTTGGCCGTATTGCCCTTGGCGCCGGCGTGGGCCATGGCCATGGCCTCCGTGATGCTGTAGGGTGAGAAGAAGACATTGCCCTCTTTCTTTCGCAGCTGCTGGTAGAGAGCCGTGGTAAAGGCCGGATTGACCGCTTCCGGCTCCGCCGGATTGCCCTCAGGGCTGGCGGCAATGGGGGCATCCGCTTTCTCGCCGCAGGGCTTGGCTTCCCCGGCACGGGCCGGCAGAGGCAGGTGGGCAGCCACGCCAAAGGCCGTAACCACAAGGCATTGAGCGGCTTGGAAGCGTCGATGGTTCATGAGAAGGAGCAGGTTCATCCCCCATATGACACTCCGTCCCTAGAACCCTTAGCCGATTTGAGACTCTTTTGCCGAGGGGCCTGTAACTCCATGAGTTCCAGGCCTTGGCGCCCACGCTCAGGCTATAGAGGGACACACAAATAGTGGAAGTTCATTTGGAATACAGCGTGTAATTTGTCTGTCCCTTTGTCCCGCATTTGGAATACAGCGTGTAATTTGTCTGTCCCTCTGTCCCGGTCCCTCTGTCCCGGAATGGCTCTCCCGAAGTCCAAGCCGTACCGTTTGAATAAAGTCCCCGCCCGGCCGTCCAAGGCAGCATGGATACGCGCCCATCAATCGTCCTGCTGCTCGCAGCATTCTCACTGACGGCATGCCGGGAAGAGGCGGAAACCGGGACCCGGACAAGCGAAGAAATGGCGAGGCTGGAGCGCCGAGCCGATGAGGCCCTGCAGCGGCAGCGCCAATTGGAAAACCGGCTCGCGGAGCAGGAGCTGGCCGCCCAGCGCGAAGCCCTCGAATTGCAGCGCAGTCTGCTGGAGCAATCGCGGATGATTCATCTCGAAGGCGGCGCCGGAAGTGACGCGAAGCTCTCGAGCATCCGGGAGCAGGAACTCGAGCTCGCCAGACGCCAACGCGCCCTGGACCAGCGCGAAATGGAACTGCGCGAGCAACAGGCGCAGGCCATCGATTGGCAGGCGCAACTCGATGGGCGCGAACTGGAGCTCGCCGGCCGCCAAGCTCTGGCCGATGCAAGGACACTGGCCGAAGACGGGCCGCGCGACATTCTCGACCACGGTGTCTTCTACGAGGAGCTCGAGCCCTATGGCAGCTGGTTCCAGAGCCCGGAATACGGCCATGTCTGGCAGCCCGCGGTAGCCAGGAGGCACGATTGGCGCCCCTACAAGCACGGCAGCTGGGTCTGCACCGAGGCGGGCTGGACCTGGGTTTCAGACGAGCCCTTCGGCTGGGCCACCTACCACTACGGCCGCTGGGCCAGGCTCCTCCATCAGGGCTGGTGCTGGGTGCCCGCCAGCCAGTGGGGACCGGCCTGGGTGTCCTGGCGCAGCAACGACACCCACATCGGCTGGGCGCCCCTGCCGCCCGAAACCCTCGCCTATCCCAACCGCCGATGGGGCTCGGATGTGGACGCCCTCTGCGCCATCGACCCGAATTGGTACACCTTTGTGCGGATCTCGAATTTCGGGGGCTCAACGCGCATCTATCAGGAATCGCATTCGTCCTCCACCTACTACTTCAGCACCACGGTCAACATCACCAACATTTACATGGTGGACAACTGGGTCTTCTGCGGCGGACCCTCCTATCGCCGGATTTGCCAACAGTCCAATTGGCCTCCGCCGTATTGCCGCATCCAGGTGCGCGAGCCCGATTCCGAAGCGAGACGCAACCACCGCATTGCGGGCAGACGCCTGCTGATTCGCGATGCCGAGCCGGCAAGTGATCCGCCCCGGCAACCCCGCCATGTCCGCAGCCTTCTGGAAGGCGATACGGTGGCCCGGCGCGATGAGCCCGCTTCCGAACTCAGCGAGCGCTTCGCTCAGCAGTACGGCCAAGAAGTTGAACTGCGGGATCCCGGAATGCTCAATCCACGACGCCAGCTGGCCCGCCCAGTCGACGGTGGGGAGGAGCGTCAACTGCGTTCAGCTGACAATCCGGCCCCCCGCGTGCAACGCGAACGCCGCGTGCAAGCCCAGGGCACCAGCACCGCAGCGATCCCCGATCGCGATGCCGACCGCTCCACCCGACCCCTTGCCCGCGATGAGCAACAGGCGCGGGAGCGCAGTCGCCGCCAGATCCTGGAGCGCCAGCAGCAACAGGAGCAGGTCCGCGGGCAAGCCCGCGAAGCGCGAGAACAAGAGCAACGCGACACACTCGCCGCCCTTGAGGAGAGAGAGCGGCACGAACAACAGCACTTGGCCGAACAGCAGCGCCGTGAACAAGAGCGACTCGAAAAGCAACGCCGCGAGCAAGCACAGGCTGCAAGAATTGCCCGCGAGCGGCTTCGCGAGCGGCAAGCCCTTGCCGATGCACAGCGCCGACAACAAGAGCAGGCGCAAAGGGCCGCCCGAGAGCGCAGGGAGCGCGAGGCCCGGGAACACGCCCTCCAGGTACAGCGCCAGCGGCAGGCCCAACTCGAAGAGCAGCGTCAGGCCGAGGAGGCCCAGCGCCGTGCACAACAGCAGCGCCAAGCCGAGCAGCAGCGCCGCCAGCAGGAAGAGCAGGCTCGCCAGGCTCGGCGTCAAGCCGAGGAGGCCCAGCGTCGTGCCCAGCAACAGCGCGCCGCGGAGGAAGCCCGAGCCCGCGCGGCCCGCGAGCAGCAGCGCCAAGCCGAAGCGCAGAGGCGCATGCAAGAGGAGCGCGCGCAACGCGAGGCCCAGGAGCGGGCTCGTGAGGCCCAGCGCCGCGCCCAGGAAGCCCAGCGTCAAGCCGAGCAGCAGCGCGCCGAGCAGGAAGCCCGGGAGCGGGCTCGCCAACAACAGGAAGAGACCCAGCGCCGTGCCCAGGAAGCCCAGCGTCGTCAGCAGCGGTGAGTGGAAGCCGGGGCTCGCGATGCGGGCAGAAATGGACATTGAATAAATCCGGCTCTCCTGCGTCAAAAGGAGACCATGAACTATCGTGTCCCGGTGATTCTCCCGCTGATCCCCCTCATCCTCGGCTCCAGCATCCTCCAAGCCGATGAAACCCAGGCCGAGGCCAGCCAACCGGCCCTGCCGCCGGGCATGGCCCGGGCCAACAATCCCCAGCAGGTGGCCCATCTCTACAGTGAAGAGCGCCAACGGGAAGTGGAGGCGATGCGCAAGGAGGCCAAGGCCCGTGCGGCCGAACAGGCCGGCAAGGGTGGACTCACCGATCAGGAAGCCTACACCCAGCGCCTGATTGCCTACCGCACCCGCTTGGTTGAAGAGCAGAGGGAACTTCAGCGCCAACAGAAGCAACTCGAAATGGAGCGCGAGGCCAGACTTCGGGCCGAAGCCCTCGCCGAGCAGCGCCAGCGTGAGCGCCAACGCGAATCCATTTTCATCCAGCACCACACCGTGCACGCCTACCAGCGCCGCCTCAACGACGAGTATGTGCGCGAGCAGCGGCTGCTGCGCGCCCTCGCCAAGCAGCATTGCCAGAATCCTCCGCCCTGTTCCACGCCGGCAGCCTCGGCCGAGGAAAGCTGTGATGCCGCCATGCCTTGACGGCCTCTGCTTCCGCGGCATCTTGCCTCATGTCGAAGCAAATCCTACTCATTGGAGGCAACTCGGGCATGGGCTTGGCCAGCGCCAGGAAGCTCAAGGACGAGGGCCACAAGCTCATCGCCGCCTTGCGCTCGCCCGAAAAGCTCGAGGAGCTGGACATCCCCACCCAGGCCTTTGATGCCAAGAAGGAGGTGGATCTGGATCTGCCGGACACCCTCGATGGCCTGGTCTACTTTCCGGGCAGCATCCAGCTCAAGCCCTTCCACCGCCTGAGCGAGGAGGATCTGATCGAGGATTTCCGCCTCAACTGCGTGGGTGCCGCCAAGGCCATTCAGGCCGCGCTGCCCGCGCTCAAGAAGTCGGAATCCGCCTCCATCGTGCTCTTTTCGACCGTGGCCGCCTTGCAGGGCATGGGCTTCCACGCCTCCATCGCCGCCGCCAAGGGAGCGCTCGAGAGCATGGGTCGCAGTCTCGCCGCGGAGTTCGCGCCGAGCATCCGGGTCAACATGATCGCCCCTTCACTCACCGATACTCCCCTCGCCGACTCGCTGCTGGCCAATGACGACAAGCGCGAGGCAGCCGCCAAGCGCCACCCGCTCAACCGGGTGGGTGATCCGCAGGAAGTGGCCGGACTGGTCAGCTTCCTGATGTCGGATGCCAGCAGGTTCATGAGCGGCCAGACGCTGCGTCCCGACGGCGGGCTGTCGACGCTGCAAACCTTCTGAATTGGCCGAATCGCTGGCAGGGACGGCTCTCCGAGCCGTCCGTAGTTCTACAAGGTCGAAGTCCAATCAAGCCATCACTCTGGATGTCGTCCCTCCTAACAACGGACCTTTCGGAGAAAGGTCCCTACCCTAGTCGGTGAGCCATGGAAGTCACCCTCATCTATCCCAACCAACTTTTCGGCTCGCATCCGGCCGTTGAAAAAGGCCGCCGGGTGTACCTCGTTGAAGAGCCTCTGCTCTTCGGCAATGACGAGCGCTATCCACGTGCCATGCACCAGCAGAAACTGGTGCTGCACCGCGCCTCCATGCGCGCCTATGCCCGGGAGCTGGAAGGCCGCGGCCACGAAGTGAAGTTCATCGAAAGCCCGGTCAAGCAGAGCAACAGCATCCAGGTGCTCGAAGGACTTCCCAAATCGGTCAAGGCCATCCATCTCGCCGACCCGGTGGACGAGCTGCTGCTCAAGCGCATCAAGCAGTTTGCCGGCAGGCGCGACATCGATCTCCACTGCTCCCCGAGCCCCAACTTCCTCAGCCCGGACTCCATTCTTCAGGAACACATCGCCGACCGCGACCGCCCCTTCATGGCGAGCTTCTACAAGGACCAGCGCAAGCGCATGGGCCTGCTGATCGAGGACGATGGGCAACCCGAGGGAGGCCAGTGGTCCTTCGACGAAGACAACCGCAAGAAACTGCCCAAGGGCCACACTCCGCCCGAGGAACCCAAGCAATCTCCCAATGATGACGTCAAGGAGGCCATGGCTTGGGTCGAGAAACACTTTGCCGACCGCCCCGGCAGCACCGATCACTTCCGCTGGCCGGTGACACGCAACGCCGCCTCGCGCTGGCTCGATCAGTTCTTCGAGGAGCGCTTCGAGAATTTCGGTCCCTACGAGGACGCCATCTCCACCGAGCACCGGACCATTTACCACGCCGCGATCACGCCCATGCTCAACATCGGCCTGCTCGATCCCGAAGACCTGCTCAAGCGCGCGATGGAATACAAGGACCAGGTGCCGATCAACTCATTGGAGGGCTTTGTCCGCCAGATCATCGGCTGGCGCGAATTCATGTGCGGCATCTACCGCTTCCGCGGCGAGGAAGTCCGCGAAGGCAACCACTGGAACTTCCGCCGCACCCTGCCCGACAGTTTTTATGATGCCAGCACCGGCATCCCGCCCGTCGACCGGGTGATCAAGCAGTTGCTCGACGACGGCTACTGCCACCACATCGAGCGCCTGATGATACTCGGCAACTTCATGCTCCTGTGCCGCATCAAGCCCGACGAGGTCTACCGCTGGTTCATGGAGCTCTTCGTCGACTCCTACGACTGGGTGATGGTGCCCAATGTCTACGGCATGTCGCAGTTCGCCGACGGCGGCATCTTCACCACCAAGCCCTACCTTTCGGGCAGCAATTACATCCGCAAGATGAGCGATGAGAAGAAAGGCGACTGGTGCGAGGTCTGGGATGGCCTGTATTGGAGCTTCATCGGCGACCACCTCGACTTCTTCTCCTCCAACCACCGCCTCTCGATGATGGCGCGCAGTTGGGACAAGATGGACGCATCCAAAAAGAAAGCCCACCGCAACGCTGCGGAAGGCTTCCTGAAAAGGTTGGGCTAGCGGTTGCTGCGGACGAGCGTAGCGAGTGCAAGCCCATGCCCAGCGGAGGGCTTTTTGAAGAAGTTGAAGTAAGAGCCACGGACGATCCCGCGTCCGCGGGAGAGTGCAAGTCCCTGCGGACGACGAGTCGACGGCGCAGCCGGAGCGAGGAGTGCAAGCCCATGGACCTAATTCATACTGACACTCACCCGGAAGAACTTCGGCGCGGCGTCGCCACCGCCCTGCAGCGGCACGGTAGCCGGGAAAGGCACGCTGACCGCTTCGTAATCACC
>JAWVYP010000021.1:0-18183 GCA_033722655.1 Akkermansiaceae bacterium
ACTCAATTTGCCCGCCTCATGAGAGAACCGTTCCGGCTGTTTTTTCCCTTGGGCGCACTGGCTGCGATCATCGGGGTTCTGCTGTGGCCGGCGGTCTTTCACGGGTGGCTCGATTATTACCCGCTTGAAGCACATGCCCGCTGGATGGTGCACGGCTTCGGCGCTTGTTTCATCGTCGGATTTCTTGGAACTGCCGGCCCGCGACTGCTGGGAACCCGCCCCTTGACGCACTGGGAGTTGCTCATCCATCTCGCCTTGGCCTTGGCAACGATGACCGCCCTCTGGCTCAACCAGATCAACTTGGCCGATCTGCTCATCGGTTTCTGGCTGCTTGGAGTATTGGCCAGTCTGCTCGGTCGCTTTCTCTTTGCCCGCTCGGACACTCCCCCTCCCGGCTTGCCGCTGGCCGTGATGGGCCTTGGAGGCGCCGCGACTGCCGCTCTGTGCTTTGGCCTGAACATTCCAATCGATGCCACCACCCGTCAATTTCTGCGCTTACTCTATTTCCAGGGTTTTCTATGGCTCCCCATTCTCGGAGTGGCGCCATTTCTACTCCCTCGGTTTTTCGGCAAAAATTCAGCGCATTCCTTTGATCAAAGCCGATCGATACCCAAAGGCTGGATCCGCCCTTTCCTTGAGTCTCTTGCCGCGGGTGTGCTCCTGATCATGAGCTTTGTGTTGGAGTCCTTGGGCGACGTGGTCATGGGTCATCTTCTGCGGGCCACCATCGTCACCGTGCATCTTGCCTTCTCGGTTCCGGGGCTGGTCTCCTGGACCAAAACCAACGGACTCGGCCTGGCCCTGCGCTGGGTGGTTCCTTGCAGCGCTGCAGGCTGGTTGCTCGCCGCCTGGTTCCAACCCATGCGCATCGGCATGCTTCACCTGATGTTCATTGGTGGAGCAGGTCTGCTGATGCTTTGCAGTGCCTCACGGGTCATCCTCGGTCACAACGAACGCCATGACCGCCTGGCCTCACCGCTGCGCTGGTTTCATGGATTGTGGATGCTTGTCATCTTCACTGCCGCAACCCGCTTGACCTCGGACTTCGTTCCCAAGGTGCGCATCTCACACTTCACTTATGCGGCCCTGCTATGGGTGCTCATCATCGCCTTCTGGTATTGGAGGCTGCGGCGGGAGCGGCAACTTCCAATCTTTGAGCAAGGCCTCTTGAAAAGCCGCTGTCCACGACGCCAGAAGGTTCTGAGATGAACAAAAGAAGCCACTCGTCTCCTTGAGAAAATCATGCCGGCAAGGCACCTAAGTCGGCGGACCTTGCGATTCCCGATACGAGGCATATCTGGCACGCTGCTCAGGAGTGAGTTGATCAACTTTGGAGCAAGCGTCGGGGATCTTGTTGATCCGAGAGTGGATCACATTGGCCATGTCTTCGGCACAGCGTTTGATGTGTTCGGCATTTTCACCTTGGAACAATTCATCAACCGCCTCCCTGAAAAGCTTTAGCCAACGATCGAACTGTTCACGCCCCATATGGGTCAGTGGAACCAGCCGGGCATGCTTGCCGATGGGATCACCCCGAAAGCCGCCATCACGGAACAGCACGGTCTGCCAGAATGCATACATTTTTGGCAGGTGGGCGTTCCAATCGACCGCCGCCACCTCATCAAAAATGAAACCCAACAACTCGTCATTTCTGACTTTTTCGTAGAAAGCATCAACCAGGCGGACGATTTCCGGTTTGCCTTCTATATCCGTAATCTCAGTCACAACATGATGATTCTCAGTTGGTGATCCTATTCAAGAATTTTCTTTCATTTATTCCGATTTAGGGGCAATCTCCATTCATAGGAACGAAACTCAAAGATGACAACTCACCTGAAACCTAAGTCAAAAAAGCTGGCATGTTCGGATACGGAAAAATGAGCGGTTGTGCCGTGGCAGCCATGAGCGCCTTGGCTGAGATCTATGCTGACAATGAAACGCTCAACTCCGAGCAGATCGCCAAAAGCCGCAACCTGTCCAAACCGCTGGTCGCCAAAATTCTGACACAGCTCGCGAAACATGGCATGGTCATCGGCACTCGCGGACCTGGTGGCGGCTACCGCCTCGCTAAGGATCCGGCGTCCATCACCATTTTTGACATTGTGGAATTGTTCGAAGGGCACCGCGATCCAACCAGCTGCCCTTTCGGGCCGGGCTGGTGTGGAGTTGGCGATCCTTGTCCGCTCCACGATTCTCTCGTTGAGATGAGCAAGTCCGCTTCCGAAAGCATGAAGTTGATGACTTTGGCCCCCTTCATCGATCACTCGAAAAATACTCCCTGACCGCGCAGGCAAGCGACTGGCCTTGTTTTCGCGGGATACTCAAAATCTCATGAAAACAACGACATTCACCACACTGTTTCTGTCCACCGCTCTCGGCATCGCCGGACCAGAACTCACCGAGCGGCCGCAGCCGCAATCCTGGATAGAACCCAGCATCAACATCCGCGCCCGCTTCGAATACGGAGATCTGGCTGCACCGGGCCTTGAACGAGCCACCGCATGGACGCTTCGCGAGCGTATTGGCTTCAGCACGCGGGATTTCAATGGATTCAGTGCGCTCCTCGAGGGCGAGTTCCTTCAATACGCCGGTGCCTATGATTCGGCGCCATCCGCATTCACAAGCCAAACCACCAAACCCAATCCACTGGCTCCCAGAACCCAGATCAACGATCCTGAGACCAACGAACTCAACCGGGCCCATCTTGATTATCAGACCAAGAACACGACCTTCAGAGCCGGTCGCCAGCGCATTATTCTCGATAACGCAGCCTTCGTCGGCAACGTCGGCTGGCGGCAGAACGAGCAGACATACGATGCATTCTCCATCGCGAACGCATCCATCCCGGACCTGACGCTGTTTTACGCTTATGCCAATCGGGCCAATCGTATTTTTGGCTCAGATGCCACGGGCGCGCTGCGAAATTTCGCGGGTGACATCCACCTGATCCATGGGAGCTACGATGGCTTGGGAGAAACCAAAATCACCGCTTACTCCTACTTGATGGATTTTGATGAGACGGCAGCCAACTCGGGCTACATCAGCAACAACACCTACGGCATCATCGCAGCAGGCCCAGTTGGCCCGCTCAAATATCATGCGGAATTTGCCTACCAAACGGATACCGGCAGCTCGCCGGCAACCAAACCCACCGAATCGTGGTACACCCACTTGAATGCCTCTTACGCATACAGCGACCACACCTTCACTCTTGGTTGCGAATATCTGGATGCCGGCTTCGTGACTCCCTTGGCAACTGTCCACGCCTTCAATGGCTACTCCGATGTCTTCGTTGCGCCCCGAATCGGGCTCGTCAACAACCCGGGACTTGCCGACCTCTACTTTAGTCACTCCACACCACTGCCCATCTGGGACGTCAAATTCAGCCAAGCCATCCACTTCTTTGGCGACAACAATGCAAACTTCGATTACGGCACGGAATACGATGCCGTTTTGACAAAACAATTCAGCGATCACTTTCTCGGCATCGCCAAGTTTGCGCTCTACGACTCCAAAGGTGCCTCTGCTGGCCCGATCTCCAACATTGCACCCTTCGACGCGACACGTTTCAGCATCGAGATGAACTACAGCTTCTGATGGCGCCACGCCGCTGAATGCAGCCGTCGTCCGGCGCCTGAAACAGCCCTTCGCCTGGGACCGCATCCGACTTCCATGCCTGACAAACAAAGCATGCCGAGAGCCGCAAGCAGGGTGAGGTCACCATCGACGCCGACTTCTTTGTGAGGCCAGCCAGCAGGTGAATCAGGACAAGATTCTGGTCAGCCCGTAAATCACTGCTATTGCAATCATCAGAAGTAACACCGCGATCATCAGAGAGATCGGGATGCTGGCAACGAGATCAATCAGCGCTTTCTTGATGGATTTCATGAGCTCTGGGGAGGGGTCATGACACCTCTAGCCCACAATTCCGGCCTTCGCCACCACTGGAGGGCCGTTTTCCATTTTGACAAGCTGTGGGTTTAGACAACAGGTTGAAATCATGCTCAAAATCGCCACCGCATCCGAACAAGTTGCGTCCCACCTCAAGCAGGAGCTGCTTCAAGGTCGTTGGTCCAAGACCATGCCCGGCCGCGACAGGCTCGCCAAAGAACTGGGCGTGGATGCCAGCACCATCGAGCGTGCCATGCAGCACCTCGAGGATCAGGGAGTGGTCCAGTCCCAGGGCCCGGGCAGGCGCCGCCGGATCACCCTCGAAGCCCGATCGAGCAGCTCAAAACGCTTTCTCATCATCCCCTATGAGATCGATGACCTGCACGGCGAATACCTGCTTTCCGAGATGGTCCACCGCATGCGCGCGTCCGGTCACGAGCCCAGCTATTCGGCCAAGTCGCTCGTCCAGCTCAAGCACGACCCGCTGAAGGTGAAAGCCATGATGGAGGACCATCCCCACGATGCCTGCATTCTCATCGGGGGTTCCCATGAAGTGCTCGAGATGGCCTCGAAATCGCTCACTCCATGCTTTTCCCTCTTCGGCAGGACCCGGGAGGTGCAAATCGCAGGCACGGGCAACCGCAAGGCCGAGGCCATCCGGGATGCCGTCAACAGCCTTTGCCGTCACGGCCATCAACGCATCGTCATGCTTTCCAAATCCGAGACCATGAGCCATGGCTTGAGTGGACCGCAGGTCACCTTCTTGAAGGTGCTCGAGAAGAATGGGATCCGCAGCGGGGATTACAACCTGCCACAATGGGACAGCACGCCTGCCGGCCTGCGCAAATGTCTGGAGGCCCTATTCAAACTCACGCCTCCCACCGCCATTCTCATCGACGAGTGGAAACTGCACTGCGCCATTCAGAATTTCCTCATCCACAAGCGGGATGTCATCCCTCATCGGGTGGCCTGCATCTGCACCGATTACCACCCTTCCTTCAAATGGTGCGACCCCAAGATTTCCCACATCTACTGGGATCCTTTGAAGGTCCTGCGACTGATCATGGCCTGGGTGGACAGCGTGGCCAAAGGCAAGCCGGAGCTCCGGAAAACCTCGACGCCCGGCAAATTCGTGGAGGGCCAGGACCTGGCGATTTCAGCTGGCAGCTAGAGCTCGAATTGACTCTCATGTCACTGAATATAAGCGTTTTATAGCATGATTTACCTCTCCTCAACCTGTTCTCAAACCGGCAAGTTGCTCACTCGGAAAGTCCCGGCATTCTGCCTCAGAGAGGATAGAGCTAAGTTGAGCCCCGGGTAATTTTTGGAGCGCTCAGGATCCTGGCCCGACCCCGTCGGCAAGGATCCGCAGATCAAGCTGACAACCAGAAACAGACCAAGCCATGCCCCCATCGATGCCTTCCATTCCATCCTTGTTGATCGCGGTCACATCCGCATTCGCCTTCGCCGTCGCCACCGCCTCCGAACCCTCCGAGGCATGGTCCATGTTCGGCAGAGACCTGCAGAACACCCACCACTACCCGCAGCAGACCGGCTCCAACTACAAGATGGTGTGGTCAAAGCGCGCCGGCTGCCCTGCCCCGGGCATGGCAGCGACCCTGGTCACGGATATGGGCATGTTCAACACCTCTCCGTGCAGCAACAGCGGAGACACCCATGCCACCAGCCTCGAGGGCGAGGAGTTGTGGGCGAATTCAGTTGGTCAGGGCAAGCGAGGCATCATTGCCACTCCCTGCTTTCACGATGGAACGCTCTACAGCATCGACAACGGCTTCATCAAAGCCTTCGACGCCAAGGACGGCGCACTGAAATGGAAAGAGGAGGTGAAGTGCGGCAAGGTATCGATTGCATCTCCCATCGCCTATGAGGGCGTCATTTTCCTGAGTGGAACCACGGGAATTCAGGTCACCCAAATCGACCGGGCAAAGTCAGCGCAGGACACCGTGATTGAAGTCGAGGACTGCCATGGAGCATCCACACCCGCATTCCATGACGGCAGCATGGTCGCCCTGGCTCTCCAGAGGGTTCACTGCTTCGACGTCATGACGCTGAAACCGATCTGGCAAGTGGACCTGAGCGAGAAGGTGGTCGGCAGACTGATCAACTCTCCGATCATCGACATTGAGAATGGGCGCGTCTTCGTCGCTTCCTCCCATCCCTACCGGACGGAGGGCCGTCTCCATTGCCTCAGCCTCAAGGACGGCGAGATCCTCTGGCAGCAGGACATCGATGGCATAGGCATGACTTCCGGCATGAGCTTCGATGGCAAGCAACTGTTCGTGGCATCCATGAAAGGCACCGTCAGCGCCCACGATGTTGACAACGGCAAAGCGATCTGGAAATGGAGCCTGCCGGGCGAGAACCAGACCGAGGGCAACAAGGTCGACCACAAGCGCAAGCTGGACGGACTGATTTCCTCCAAAAACAAACTGCTCTTCCGCACCTCCAGCAGGTTCTACATCATCTCCAATGACCATCCGGATCAAATCGACTTTGAACTCGATCTGGGAGTTTACGGCGCCTCGACTCCGGCTTTCTACGACGGGGATTTGTTCATTCGCTATCGCCCCAAGGACAGCAAGGCCACCAACTTTCGCTACACCGAGATCAAACAAGCGGCGGCGCCCAAGGCAGAGGACCTCGAGGTCAAGATCGTCAAGAATGTGGCGCACATCCGCAACCTGTCCCAAACCAAGCTGAACTTCTATCAGCTCTGCTTTGGCATCAACGTCAACGAGAAGCAAAATTGCATGCTGTGGGAAAGCGAACTGCAGCCGGGCGCGGAAATGGAACTCGATCTTGAGCAGTTCTTCCCGGTGGACGATCAACTCCATCACCTTCTGTTGGCACTGGAATACGAGAAGCCGGATGGCACTGGTAAGTTCCAGGAATACTTCACCATCAATCCATGAGTTGAGCTTCCTCTGGACGGCTTCACCCAACGCCAGCCACCTCACATCATGAAACAACCATTGCTTTGGCTCATGCTCGGCATGGCCTCCATCACTTTCGGCAGTCGGTCTCTTGCCCAGGCACCGGGACAGCCCGACCATCAGATCCGTCTGGAAACCCAACCCACCGAAGTTCGCGCGGGTGAGGAGTTCGAACTGATCTGGCGGATGTCGGCTGTTGACGCGCATGTGCTTGAGGCCGCTGCCGACATCACCGATGCCTTCGGCCCGGAACACACTTGGAAGCCCAATGCGCAGGGCGAGTTCATTGCGAGGACCAAACACAAGGAAGCTGAGGCCGGTTACAAAGAATACAGCTTCTGGGCGAAACTTAAGGAAGGTGAGCGCACCCGATTTGTGGGCGAGACCTTCCAAGTCCAGATCACCCCGGCTGGAGGAGATCAGGAACTGCAGGACTTTCTGGCGTGGATGAAGCAGGCCGGTTACTCCGAGGAGATCATCAAGATTCACGCCCACGACGGCACCCGACCCAAGGTTCGCAAGGAATGGGGCCGCTACTTTGAAAAGCGCAAGCAGGAGATGGCCTACCGCGACATGGAAACCATGCACGTCCTCTTCATCGACGTCATGGGCGAGGACGCCGAGGCCATCAACAAGCCGCTCGAGAATGAAATCCATCAACTCGAGGCCTACCTAGCTCACATGTATGGCAAGGCCTTCAAGGTGGACTACGAGCAACTCAAGGTGCCCTACGCCACCCAATTCGGTAAACCCGTCATCCAAAAGAATGCCAAGGGACACGAGTGGCTGAAATTCAATCCCCTGCCCTTCAACACCTTTGCCCGCGAGACCGCCCAACGCATCTCCGAGGAGCGTGACCTCCCCAACAACGGCGTCATCCTGCGCTGGGCCGTGAAGCGCTGGAAGGACGGGGACCGGGTGCTCTCCATCCAGGACCACACCGGCAGCGGCCCGGCCTTTTCCGGCTACGACTTCAATGGCTACGGGCTCGGCATCTATGCCCACGAATGGGGCCACGGTCTGGGTCTTGGCCACATGTTTGTGAATGGCTCGGGCTCCTTTTCCAGCCGCATCTGGGGTCTGGATTGCATCATGAACCACAGCTACGTCCCCTATGCCAACAAGGAGGTCGGTCGACTGCTCTCTCCCCTGCTGCGCTACGTGCTCGAGCCCAAGGACGGCTATACCGATCAGGACCAATTCGCTGCCGAATACAACGAGTCCATGGCTGGCACCGAACTGCTCAAAGAGCGCCTCAAAGAAACCGAGCAACAGGCCTCGGTGGATTCCACCATGGCTTGGAGCACCCCGTGGCAAGCGGGCATGAGCGACTCCATGATCGTGGAGGGGCTCAAGAATCACTCCTACATTCTGCGCGATCTCAAAGTCCTGCCCGATCTCAAGCCGGGCAACTACATGATGGTGGTCAACACCCGGGGCCCCAACAAGCAACCCACGGAGCTGGTGATCCAGCAGGATGGTGAAGTCGTGGCATCCGGCCCGATCCAATGGACTGCCCGGGTTCCGCAAACTGTCACCATCGACGGGCACTTGTCGTTTACGATCGCGAGCAATCGAGGTGCCGGCAATCTCTACGGAATTGGCAAGTTGCTCAACGAGCGGCGACTGGTCATTGAGGAGCCTTGAGGCCTCAGCCTCGCTGGCGGTAAAGACTATTCTAAATCTGGGTACAGTCTCCTCTGCAAAAGCTGCAAGATGCTTGTGGAGGATGGCGTAGAATGGGCAAAGCCGCCCATGTTCCTGAATTTGAATCGATACCACCATGCCCCATGGGCTGCGGTCGCCCTGTTTGCCATAGGCTCATGGCTGGGAGCGGAGCCAGCCAAAGAGGGTGAAGCCCAGATTGGACAGGACCCCGCCAAGCTTCAGGCACAGGCGCTTGAGTTGATCGACCATTACTGCATTTCCTGTCACGGCCCGGACAAGCAGGAAGGAAAAATCCGCTTTGATGCCTTGGAAACCATCGACACGGTGGATTTGCAGACTCTTTTCGAAGATGCCCAGGATGCGCTGCATTTCGAGGAGATGCCGCCGGAGGAAGCCAAGAAGCAGCCGACGGATGCCGAGCGCGCGATTCTATTGGCATGGTTCAAGGATCAGCTCGGCGGCGAGGCGGCAGCCAAGCTCGAGGAAAAGATGCGCCGGCCGGAGTCAGGCAACTACGTCGATCACGAGGATTTGTTCTCAGGCAAATACGCCGACTTGCCAGGCTATACCGAGGACCGCCGCTGGCTGATCAGCGAGCACATCTTCAAGGAGAAGTTCAACCGAATCCTCAATCGCAAGGCCACTCGCAAGATCGATGGCAAAGCCGTTGGCGTTTCCGGCGACAGCAATCTGCGGGGTGTCAACCTGACCAATCCCTTCCAGCTCTCCAATGATGCCGGAATTCGTTACTACGCCAACGAGACGCTCAATGGCGGCCACTTACTGACCATGATGGCCAATTCGAGGGAGGCCACATCCACCATGCTGGCCACGGCGAAGCGGGACGGCAGATACCTGCCTGCGGCACACGAGATCCTGGCTGAGGAGACCAAAAAGCAGGAGACTCTGGCGCAGCGAAAAAACTTCCTCGATGCCCACGTCGAACAGGTCCTCAAGGACACCTTTGGAGATCAACACGAGAAGATGCTGCCCCGATTCATACGCCTCGAGATACCAAATACCTCCACCACGGGTGAGACGAAGAAGGCAGGCATTGATTCCGCCAAACTGTCGCACGAGGAGATGAGCCGGATGTATCACTCCATGAAGCGCCATGAGAAACCGGGCATGAGCGAGGCTCAGTTGATTGAGGCCTGCGAGCGCGAGTGGTTTTATCGTGGAGATGCCGTGC
This sequence comes from Akkermansiaceae bacterium, assembly GCA_033722655.1. GTDB lineage: Bacteria > Verrucomicrobiota > Verrucomicrobiia > Verrucomicrobiales > Akkermansiaceae > Luteolibacter. The sequence goes on from JAWVYP010000021.1 coordinate 9,706, forward strand.
GTGACATTCAGGCACGCATCAACTTCCTAACCAACTACATGGCCGACTTCCGCAAGTACTGGATCCGTTACAACTATGAGAACAAATATCGAAAGCAGCCCTACAAGCCGCTTGCCGATGAGGAGATGCAGGTCGTGGTCGAGGCGCTCAAGCGCCACCGCAAATCGGGCGACACCTTTCAGGACGTGATTGATCAGTGCGTCGCCGGCTGGAATTCCGAATATGCGCAATGGCGCGAGCAGCAGGGCCAGCCAAGTGACGAGCAGATCGCGGCTCTGGTCGATGAGCTGTTCATGCTGATTCTCGAGCGCTCACCGCGTGAATTGGAAACCACCGAATACAGAGAGTTGACTGCCGGTTACTTCGCAAGTCTCGAGCGCGGACCTGCCATCCAGAAGCTCATGCAGACGGTGATGCTCAACACGGACTTCGTCTACCGCTCGGAGTTCGGCACAGGCAAAGCCGATGAACACGGCAGACGGATGATGTCTCCACGGGATGCAAGCTATGCTCTTGCCTACGCACTGACGGATTCCAGCCCCGATCCGGAACTGGCCAAGGCGGCCGCAGCAGGCAGGCTCAACACCCGTGCCGACTACGAGCGCGAAGTGCGGCGCATGCTCGCCAAGCGCGACCAATACTCGGTCATCCAGGAGGCGGTGGACCAAAACTTCTCACCCAACTTCACCAACATGCCGATCCGGGAGCTGCGCTTCTTCCGCGAGTTTTTCGGCTACGACAAGCTCTTGGGCATCTTCAAGGACAACAAGCGCTTCGGCGGAAACTACGAATCTGCGAAAGAACGGCTGGTTTCGGAGGCCGACATGCTCGTCGAGCACATCCTGGAATTGGACAAGGATGTCTTCAACAAGCTCCTGACCACCGAAGAGTTCTACGTCTTTCACTCCGGTGATGACGAGACGATGAAGGCCAATTCCGACCGCCTGCGCAGCATCTATGAAACCTTCAAGGACAAGGGCTGGGAAGACTTCACCATGGAGGACCTGGCCAAACACAAGGACTTCCTAGCCAAGGTCAAGATGCGCGGCATCGATCCGAATCGACTGACTGGAGCGGGCGCCAACAAGGGCATGTTGGCCAGCTTCAAGGACCAGATGGCCAACCTGACCAATCGCTTTGAAGAGGGTCAGAGCGCGACCGCTCCTTATCAGCACAAGCCTTCTCACGGCGCCGCCGACGGCCAAAATCGATACGGTGGCCAAATGAGGGCGGTTGAAGTTGCCAAGCTCTTCGATATCGACCTCAACAACTGGGATTACCCCACCAGCCAGCCGGCCAAAATGCCAAAGCGCAAAGGCATCCTCACCCATCCGGCATGGCTCATCTCTTTCTCAGGCAACACCCAGACCGATCCCATCCACAAGGGCATCTGGATTCGCAAAAAGTTGTTGGCAGACACCATTCCCGACGTGCCGATCACCGTCGACGCGGTGATTCCCGAAGATCCCCACAAAACCTTGCGCCAGCGCCTGGACGAAAAAACCAACAACAACTACTGCATGCGCTGCCACGACAAAATCAACCCCTTGGGCCTGCCCTTCGAGATGTATGACGACTTCGGGCGCTACCGCACCGAGGAATTCCTCGAGCATCCCGAAAACCTCATCAAAGAAGGCCCTGAAAAGCCTCCGATCGAGGGGGATTCACGCAACACCTATAAGAGCCTGCCGGTCGATCCGCGGGGTTACCTCGATGGCACTCGGGACAGCAATCTGGATGGCGAAGTCGACGACGCCTTGGATCTGATTGATCGCCTGGCGAAGTCCGACCGTGTGCGTCAGTCCATCATCCGTCACGCCTTCCGCTACTTCATGGGGCGCAACGAAACCCTCAATGACTCCAAAACCCTGATGGATGCCGATCAGGCATACCTCAAAAGTGGTGGCAGCTTTGATGAGCTGATTGTCTCGCTACTCACCTCTGATTCATTTATTTACCGAAAACCCGCCCAAACCAAAAACTGACACCATGCACACCCGAAGATCATTTCTCACCAAATCCATGCTCGGCGTGGGCTCGCTTGCCATGGCCCGACCCTTCGCCTCGATGCTGGAAGCTCAAGTGCAGGACGGCGTTGAGGGTGTCCTGCCCAGCCTGCTTGGCGGACAGGTGCGCCGCTTTGTGTTCATTCGAAAGTCCAACGGCATTCGTCCCAACGAAGTCGCCTTGCCCTCCTTCACTCAAGAGCAGGCCAAGGCCGACGCACAAAAGCAGGCGATGCAGGTCGACTTGCGCGACCACGAGCTGCCGACTTGGCTGCAAGCCTTGGATCCCTACAAGGATCAACTGGGCATTCTCCAGGGCCTCTCCTGCAAGATGAGCGAGAACGGCCACTGGTCGTATTCCTCGGTAATGGGCGCCTTCAAGAGTGGGCGCAATTCACTCAGCGGCATCAAGCGCGCGACCATTGATTTCGAGTTGGCCAAACTCTTCCCCTCCCCCTTCGGCCACGTCGAGCTGTCTTTGACCGGCAACTACGCCAATTGGCGCACGGGCATCGTGCCGGGCTATTCCGCGCCCGCACCGCATCAGCGCAACTACTGTTACGCGGATCCACAAACCGCCTACAACGAGCTCTTCAAAACCATCATCAATCCCGGCAGCGTGAACTCTGACAACGCCATGCTGGAGTTCATGCAGAAGGACGAGGCGTTCAAGGCCGAGGTCTTGAAGGGTTATGAGGAACTCAAACTCAGCAACCACATCGCCTCGATTGAAGAGATTCAGGCTCGAAACAAGAAACTCGAAGCCATGGCAGACAAGATCAAGGCGCACCTGCCCGAGATCGACCCCGTCCACCAAGGTGGCGGAGAGAATGCCACCACGCCCGAGAAGCAGAAGGCCATGACCGACATCCTGGTCGCTGCCCTGGCGACCGGACTTACCAATGTGGTGACTTACACCATCGATGAGCTCTCCACTCCGATCAAGGGCTTGAAAGGCAATGAGGCCGACCGCATCTCCATTCATGAAATCGGCCACGGTGGTGGATATTCGGGTGTCTCCGCAGATCTGATCCGCGAACAAATGCGCATCGATCACATTGCTCAGGTCAAGACCATCGTCGACAAGCTCAAGGCCATTCCCGAGGGCAAGGGCAACATGTTCGACAACACCGTCATCATGTACTTCCCGGAGAATGGTGAAAGCCACCACAGCCACGGCACCGAAGCCCCCTTCATCGTGATGGCCGGCGACAACTGCGCCTTGAATATGCTGGGTCGCTATACCCGCCTGCCGTATCACGCAACGAAGGGTCACAAGACCATCGGCAACTGGTACACCACCCTGCTCAATGCCCACGGCAACCCCATCGAGCACTACGGCGACTTCGACGTGGAAATGGAGCGCCTCAAGTTCGACCAGAAGGGCGCAATCCAGCAGCTGCTTTCCTGAAGGCTGTGGGAAAATGGGGCTGACACGCCCGAAAATGCGAAGGCAGTTGGGATCAAACCAAGGACCTATTTTAGATAACTCGTTAACTACATGTCACTTATGGAGTTAATTCTTAAGCCGGACTTTCTCGGACCTCACCGCAGGCTACAAATGGGCTACACTTGATGCGTCGACAATCACCTTGACCCAACCAAACGAGTTCATAGCTTGTTCATCCCTCATCGGTTGTTCTTGATGATTCGTTTTATCCACGCCCTACTCATTCTGGCCATTGGCTCCGTGCATGCCTTCGGGGCCTATGTCACGATTGAGATCCGCCATAGCCACGGCGTGGCTGAAGGCTACCTCCACGGCCACGTGCCAGCTCAGCAGGACGATCACGAGCACCATCATGGTCACGACCACAGTCACGATCACGATCACCACGGCCATGCCCCGGCGGATGACCCGACAAGCCCCAGTGATTCTCAGGACGGCGAAAGCAACTGCCCAAGCCATGAGCACACGCACACCAAGACACTGGGTGGTGATGCTCCCTTGATCATCGCTGACCTCTCCAAAGTGGCTTCCCTGCGTACGGCAAGCATCAGCAAGCGATCCTTGAGCCGGGATTCCTGTCCCGGTGGGCCTTACTACGCACTCGTCAAGCCTCCCCAGTTGGGTTGAGGCTCACGGGATAACCCCCACGCTCTTACTGTTAGAGCGTATCGCTTCGATGGAAGGCGACTGATGCACATGCACACCGCGCCTCTTGCGCCCCTTCCGTCCATGGCACACTCGCCATGCACACGTCCCGTGTGACTCCTGCTCCGCCACCTCAACACGGGCACTCCTGTGCCTGCGATTTCATCAATTTTCCTTTTCGCCCATTCAGGGACCATGTTCACACCACCTTCATTCATTCACGATCACTCCGTCAAACGAAGCATGCTTCGCTTGCTGGCCTGTGCCTCCCTGCTCTCGCTGGGAGCTTGCCAACTCTATCGGCCCTCACCGCTTGAACCGGAGGCTCACCTCGAGTCCTGGCACCAGCGATCCGCCAAGGATGAAAGTGTGCGCGACTTCGCCAAGCGCATCAACGAGCGCAATTCCAAGTCCGTGCGCCTCAATCCCGCCGATGGACTGACCCTGGCCGAGGCCGAGCTCCTCGCCCTGATCTACAACCCCGATCTGCGGCTCTCCCGACTCCGCGCCAAAGTCACCGAGGCCTCGGCGAAACATGCCGGTCGCTGGGATGACCCCCGTCTCGGCATTGATGTCTTGAAGGTGCAAGACAGCATTCCCGATCCTTGGATCCTGGGTTCATCGCTCTCTCTCACCATCCCCCTCTCGGGTCGCTTGGCCGTTGAGAAATCGCGCGCGGCGGCCGAGCACCATGCCGAACTGGCTAAGGTCGCCGAGGACGAATGGAAAGCCATCCTCGAGCTGCGCCAAGCCTGGCTCGCTTGGTCGGCCAACAGCCTCCGCCTGGAGGAAACCGAGCGGATGGTGGAATCACTGGAAACCATCGTCGAAAGCACCACCAAACTTGCTGAAGGGGGTGAATTGCCGCGCACCGAGGCCAAACTCTTCCGCATCGAACTGCAGAGCCGCAAGGCGGAGCTTGCCAAACTGCGCGGACAGGTGCGCGAAGATGAACAGCAGATTCGCTCGATTCTCGGCCTCTCACCGCGCGCCATGCTCGGACTGCGACCCACACTGCATTCCTCCACATCCAAGGCGGACGGCAAGCTCACCGAAGCCAACGCCAAACTGATCCGCTTGCAGCAGGAATATGAGGTGGCCGAGCTCAAGCTGCGCCGAGAAATCCGCAAGCAATATCCCGACATCGAACTCGGACCCATCGTCGAGGAGGAAGAAGGCCAGTCCAGGATCGGAGGCATCGGCATGATTCCCATTCCACTGCTGAATTCCAACAAGGGCGGTATCGCCACGGCCAAGGCTGAGCGAGAACTGGCACGGGCTGCCTTTGAGACCGAATTGGAACGCACCACCGGTCGGCTCGCCGCACTCAATGAACGCCTGAACGGTAGCCGCAATCACCGCCACTCCTTGGAATCCGATCTGGTGCCTCTCGTCGACGAGCAAGTCAAGGATGCGCGGCGCCTGCTCGAACTCGGCGAGGGTGGCAGTTTGGTTCTGCTGGAAAGCCTGGTGCGTGCCCACGAAGCCAAACTTCATCTGATTGAAGCCCGTCTTGATGAAAGCCGGACGCAAAACGAAATCCACCATCTTCACGGCCCGGCTCCCTGGGTCGCCAAAACCAAGTAACCCACTTTCCCCTCAAACCATGAAATCCTTCCCCATCCTCTGGATCCCGCTGACCGGCATCGCGCTGGCTCTGGCGTCCTGTGACAGCGGCGATGACCCCGACGGCGCGGACCAGGCTCATGCCGAGACCATCACCAACCGCATCGATATACCGCCCACCGTACGCAGCAACCTCGGAATCACCTTCGCCAAAGTGGAGCGCCGTGCCGTGGCTTCCACCCTCCGTGTTCCCGGCGCCTTTGAACTCAAACCACTGGCTCGTCATGAATACCGCTTGATGCTGCCCGCTCAGGTTCGCCTCGAGGTCGAGGAACTCCAGACCGTCAAAGCCGGCGACTTGCTCTATCGCTTCCAATCACCGCAATGGTTGGATCTGCAATCGCGCATCGAGTTGGCCGTTGCCTCATACAAGCAGGCCAGCCTCAAGCATGAGGTCCTCAAGAAACGCCTCGAGGCATTGAATCAAGCCGACTTCAAGAACGCCGAACTCGAAGCCCAAGCCGCCAATTCCGCAGCCGACCTCGCCCGCTACAAGGCGGAACTCGACGCCGCCCTGATCAGCGCAACCAACCTGCTCAACGCCTATCGCGCCAAAGAGGACGCCCTCGAGCCCGAGGCCCTGCTGGAACCGGTCGACGTGAAAGGTGCGCAGGTGCCCCACTACCGCAGCATCGACTGGATCGAAGCCCGTGCCATCGAAGCCGGCGTGGTGCAATCGCTGGCCGTCACCGATGGTGGTTACGTCGAGGCGACCACCCTGGTGCTGACCACCGTGGATCCAAGCCAAGTGAGATTCCGGGCCCTCGGTCTGCAAAGCGATCTGGCCAAGTTCGAGGAGGCCAAAATCGCGCGAATTGTTCCGCCTCAGGGCAATGACGGCGACATCAACCAATCCATGCCCGCCACTCTGCGCATCGGCCTCGATGAACATCCCAGAGAGCGCGCCATCACCCTGATCGCCGAACCCGAACAGACCCCCGATTGGGCCCGTCCCGGAGTCACCGGTTTTCTTGAAGTGGTGACCCAATCGACGGGTGGCGTGGTTCTCGCCATTCCCCGCTCCGCCGTGGTCAAGGACGGCATCCAACACGTGTTTTTCAAACGTGACCCCATGAACCCGAACAAGGCCGTCCGGGTGGAGGCCGACCTCGGTGTGGATGACGGCCGCTGGGTCGAGATCCAAAGCGGCATCGGCCCCAATGACGAAGTGGTGCTCGAGGGCGCCTACGAATTGAAACTCACCTCCTCGCAGAGCGGCACCAGCCAGAAGGGTGGCCACTTCCACGCCGACGGCACCTTCCACGCTGAAGACCACTGATCCGATGCTCTCCCGACTGATCAAATTCTCCCTCACCCACGCCTCGCTGGTACTGCTTGCGGCCGGCGTGTTGTTGGCGGTGGTCGCTCTGCGCTTGCCGCAAACCCCGGTGGACGTCTTCCCCGAACTCAACGCGCCGACCGTGGTCATCATGACCGAATCTCCCGGTCTCGCGGCGGATGAGGTCGAGCAATACGTCACCTTCCCCATCGAAAGTGCCGTCAACGGCATGTCGGGCGTGCGCCGCGTGCGCACCTCCAGCGCCATCGGTTTGTCCATCGCCTACGTGGAGTTCGACTGGGGCACGGACATCATGACGGCCCGCCAGTTGGTCTCCGAGCGGCTGGACTCCGTGCGCGAGGATCTGCCGCCGGATGCCCACGCCGAGATGACGCCCATCACCTCCATCACCGGAGAAATCATGCTCTTGGCGGTCTCATCGCCGGGAGGCGAACTCAGCGACATGGAGCTGCGCTCCTATGCGGAGTTCGACCTGCGCAACAAACTTCTGGCCATTCCCGGAGTGTCGCAGATCACCGTGATCGGCGGCGAGTTGCCCGAATACCAGGTGCTGGTTCGCCAGGACGAGCTTCGCCTGCACGATCTCACCATCGAGGATGTTGCCGAGGCAGCGGACGCCTCACACAGCACGCTCAGTGCAGGGTACCTGCCAAACGTCGACTCCCTGGAGCTGCCGGTGCGCCAGAGTGGGCGCGTGCGCTCCGCAGAGGACATCGCGGGCACGGTCATCAAATATCACGACCAGTTCCCGCTGACGATTGGTGACGTCGCTGAAGTGCGGCTGGGTCCGGCTCCCAAACGCGGCACCGGTGCGGATGGCGGTGCTCCGGCGGTGGTGATGACCGTGCAGAAGGCGCCCAACACCAACACCCTCGCCGTCACCGAACGCATTGATGCCATGCTCGACGAGCTCGAGCCTTCCCTGCCTACCGGACTGAAGGTCAACCGCCAGATCTTCCGCCAAGCCGACTTCATCGAGCTCTCGGTCAACAACGTGATCCACGCGCTGCGCGACGCGGCCATCATCGTGGCCATCATCCTCATTCTGTTCCTGCTCAATGTGAGGACCACCCTCATCACCCTGGCCGCCATTCCCTTGTCACTGGCCGCAGGCGTGCTGGTGCTCGATTGGCTGGATCAAAGCATCAACGTGATGACCTTGGGTGGCCTGGCCATTGCCGTCGGCAGTCTGGTGGATGATGCCATCATTGACGTGGAAAACGTCTACCGAAGACTCAATCAGAACGCGGCCAAGCCGGAAGGAGAGCGCCGTCCACGGCTGCAGGTCATTTTCGATGCCAGCAATGAAATCCGCCCGGCCATGGTTTTTGCCACCATCATCATCGTGTTGGTCTTCCTGCCTCTGATGTTTCTCGAGGGCATCGAAGGCCGCTTCTTCCGTCCTCTGGGAATCGCCTTTGGCGTGTCCATCATCGCGTCACTGCTGGTGG
>JAWVYP010000022.1:0-18181 GCA_033722655.1 Akkermansiaceae bacterium
GAGATCATCGCACCACCCAAAAAGGCAGCTGTGGTCTTCGAGGAGGAAGGAGAAGGTGGCATCCCGCAGGCACAACCGGTCGAAGGCATTCCCTTGCCGCCTTCCGAAGGCATTTTCAATCCCTCCGATGTCCAGCCCCTACGCGCACTTCCGGTGGAGCCTCTCGACGGCGGGCTGGATCCCCAACCCACGGATGGAGGTGAAGCCGTCAGTCCCCTGCATGTCATTCCGGAAGGCGCTCCGCGCGCCACCCCGGTGGATGAGCAGGAGGATGCGGAGGCCGACCCGGGACCTGAGCCGCCACGTGCGCTGCCGATCGGACCGTGATCCGAACCGGCAGGCGATCTTTGTCAGCTTTTGGGGACGTGCGGCTCGAAGGTCATGGCACGCTGGTGATCGTGGTCACTGGCGGCCTTGCACGCCTCCTTGAAGAGTCTCTCCTGCAGGCGAAATGCCTTTGCGCCTCTCTTGCGCCGGATTCTCCTGGAGCTGCCATCGGCGAGAATTTCGTAGGCCTGGACGTTGTCCTTGAAACAGGACTCCAAAATGCGGATCACCCGCTTCTTGATCGGGCCGGTCTCGATGGGAATCATCAGTTCGACGCGTTTTTCGAGGTTGCGCGTCATCCAGTCGGCCGAGGAAATGTAGACTTTGGCATCACCGCCATGGTGGAAATAGAAGGCGCGGGCGTGCTCCAGGTAGCGGTCGATGATGGAGACCACCTGGATGTTCTTCGAGTAGCGCTTGTCACCTGTTTTCAGGCAGCAGATTCCGCGGATGTTGAGCTGGATTTCCACGCCGGCGCGCGATGCGCGGTAAAGTGCCTGGATGATGTCCTGGTCTTCAAGCGAGTTGATCTTGGCCATGATGCTCGCATGGAGGCCCTGTTTGGCCCGCTCGGCCTCGCCGTCAATCAGCTCGATGAGCGTGGGCTTGATTTCGGTGGGAGCGGGGATGAGTCGCTGGAAGCGCAGTAACTTGGAGCGGCCGGACACGGCATTGAAGAAGAGTGATGCGTCGTGGCCATATTCGGGCCTGCAGGTCAAAAAGGAGAGATCGGTGTAGAGCCTGGCTGTGGTCTCGTTGTAGTTGCCCGTACTGAGATGGACGTAGCGGCGCAGGCTGTCCTGCTCGCGACGCACGATCATCAGGATCTTGGCATGGGTCTTGAGGTCGCGTACTCCGTAGACGATTTGCGCACCGGCACGCAGCAGTTCGTCCGCACGCTCGAGGTTGCGGGCTTCATCGAAACGGGCCTTCAGTTCCACCAGCACGGTGACATTCTTGCCGTTTTCGGCCGCCTGGATGAGTGCGTCGATGATGCGCGATTTCTTGGCGGTGCGGTAGAGGACCTGTTTGATTGCAAGTACATCCGGGTCCTGTGCCGCTTCCTCGAGGAGATGCAGCACGGGCTCAAAGGACTCGTATGGATGGTGCAGCAGCAGGTCCTGTTCGGCAATGGTGTCGAACATGGATTCGCCGGAAGTGATCGCGGGCGATGGCTGGGGCGACCATTCCGGGCTGCGCAGGTGGTCGAAGTCCTCGAGGAAAGCGAGTTCCATGAAGTTAGCCAGGCCCAGCGGGCCATCGGCCGTGTAGGTTTCCCTGGGGCCGGACTGGGTGATCTTGCGAATGATGCGCTGCAGGTCACGAGGTGCCTCGCTTTCGATCTCCAGACGTGAGGCCTCGGAGAAGCGACGGGCGAAAAGGGCATTCTCCATTTCACCGGCGAGGTTGATGGATTCCCGGTCATCGACGACGATGTCGCTGTTGCGCGTAATCCGGAAGCAGGTGGTCGCGGCCACCGATTCACCGGGGAAAAGCTGGGCGGCATGCAGGGCAACCACGTCCTCGATGCGGATCAGGCAAAGTCCATCCTCCTCGCTTCCCACGGCGATGAAACGGTTGACGGTGTCGGGAATGGGAATCAGGACATGACGTTGGCTGCGCTTCTCGGGATCCCGCAGGCGACAAGCGATGACGACCTGCATGGCGGGAACCCGGGAGGCTGACTCATCCTCGACGATCGCCAGGGGCGTGAGCAGGGGTTGGATCTGCTGGTCGAAGACTTGGCTTAGGCGGTCAATCTGCTTGGCGTCCAGTTTGTCCGGATCGAGCAGATGGATGCCGGCTTTCCCGAGTTCGGGAAGCAGGCTGGTGTTGAGTAGCTGGTATTGGTCCTCGAACATCCTGAGGACGCGCTTGCGGATTTCATTCAGGCATTGGGTCGGAGTATGACCCGAAGCAGAGCGCGTCTTGGCGCCGCTCCGCTTGATGGCCATGAGTCCACCGACCCGGACCTGGAAGAACTCGTCCAGGTTGGATGCCGAAATGGCGAGAAACTTGATTCTCTCCAGCAGGGGAAGATCCTCGCTGAAGGCTTCGTTGAGGACCCGCTGGTTGAATTCCAGCCAGGAAAGCTCTCGGTTGATGAAGGGCGCAGGCATGGTTCAGTTGTCGCTGGTGATGGAGCCTTGGTCGTCGGAGATGACAATGGCGAGGCCGAAGATCTGTTCGAAGAGGTCGCCCTTGGACTGCATGGCGAGGCGCTCGACCGAGGCATCCGCAATGCCGGGAAGCCGGATGTGGAGTTTGCCGTTCTGGATCCTGACCTTGATCTGGGAAACCCGTTGCGCGTGGGTGCGCTCCAAGGCATCGGCAACCCGCAGGATGGCGGAGATCTTACACACCCGGATGCGGCTGGCGGTGTCGAGTGCTGCGTAGCGGTTGTGGGACAGGTCGGGGCCGGAATGACGGTGGTAGCGGGCGATCAGGGCGATCAGGGTCACATCGTGGCGGTCGAGGCCGAAGATCTCCGAGTTGAGAATCAGGTATTCGGAATGCTTGTGGTGGGCCCTGGGGCTCACATAGGTGCCGACTTCGTGGAGGATGGCTGCCACCTGAAGCAGGAGGAAATCGTGTTCATCGAGTTGGTGAAGTTCCTTGAGTTGTTCGAAAAGGAATTCGCAGATCGAGCGAACGTGGTCGCCGTGGCTGGGATCGGACTGGTAGCGTCGGGCCAGGATTTTGGCTGAGCGCAGGACCTCGACGGCGAGTTTGCCCGTCAGCTCGCCGGAGACCAGCAGGTCCATCAACAGGCCCTGTTCATAGCCGCTGGAAGGGATGTGCACACGCTGCAAGCCGAAGGTTTCTGCGATGGCCAGATTGATTTCGAGGGCTGGCAGGAGGGCTTCAGCAGTCTGGTAGTCGAGGCGGAAGCGCTTCACCAGGGCGACATCACTGAGATCCGCGCACTCGGCGGTCAGCTTGGCCATCTTCTTGACGGTGCAGGAGGTTCCCGACTGGATCATGGCCGGCCCGATCGACTGTAGTTCGTTGCCGATGATGACCATGGCGTTGATCTTCTCGTCCGAGTAGTCATAGCGCATCTGCGAGAGGTTGCTTGAGATGTGCTCGCGGATGACGCGCTGCAGACTGCTGCCCTCGGCATTGGTGGCATCGACAGCCTCGCGGGTGCGGTGGGTGCCGAGGCGGTAGCTGGTGTAGCGGGTGATGCTTCCCTTCTTGAAGAGCAGGGCTCTCGTGTTGCCGGGTCCGACGTGGACCAGCAGGGTCGAGTCGCGCCGCATGGCCGGGATGTCCTTTAGGCGGCGGCGGGTCTTGAGGTAGATGAGGCGGGTCATCTCGCCATCGTCGATCGGGCTGATGCGCAGTCCACAGGCGACCCGGATGCGGTTGATGAAGCGCTCATGGTTTTCCGCCTCGGTGACGATGTTGGTGGCTGCCGCGCGATTGATCTTGTGCGGGTCAAGCCCGACCTCACGGATGGCTTCCTGAAAGGCCTGGATGATCTCGACTACCAGTTCGGTGGTTTCATGGCTGATGGAGCCCGCGCTGAAGATGTCACTGCCCAGAGCGGCAGGTTTCTCGAGGAAATCGACGATTTTGAAGCTCTTGGCCTGGCGTTGGGCGATCAGCATTGAGACCGAACTCGCGCCAATGTGGATGGCGGTCAGGAGTTCAGGCTCCGGGGACTTGGAGCCAGCCTTCTTGCGGGCCTTCTTGCGGGTCGACGACATGCTGATATCAGGACACATCGGGAGGCTCCGCGAAGCAATCCCGAAAGTGTGACGGAATCAAGGTCTCAGGTCACCCGCGCCCATACCAGCTTGAGGTATCTGGACTCCGGATAATTCGACAGGGTGGGGTGATCGGGGCCTGCTCCCGTGCGATCGAAGATCTGCATGCGGCGCTGCAGTTTGTGGGCGGAAGTGGTGACGAGGCGCTCGAAACCGTCGACGCCCAGCAGGCCGGAGCAGGAACAGCTGACAAAGAGGCCGCCGGGTTTGACCACCTGCAGGGCCAGCTTGTTGAGGTCGGCATACTTGCCCTGGCCGGTCGGGTCCTCACGGGCATGGATGAACTTGGGAGGATCGGCGATCACCAGGTCCCATTGGCGGCCGTTTTCGATCATGGTGCGCAACCAGGTGAAGGAGTCGGCGTGGGTGTATTTGATGCGGACATCATTGAGGTTGGCGTTGCGCCTGGCCATGGCGATGGCGTTTTCGTCGAGGTCGACGGCAGTGACTTCCGTTGCCCCGGCGAGGGCGGCGGAAATTCCGAATCCGCCACTATAGCAGCATAGATCGAGCACCTCCAGCCCCTTGGCGAGTTCGCCGAAGCGCTTGCGGTTTTCACGCTGATCACAGAAAAACCCGGTCTTGTGACCGGTGCTGAAGTCCACCTCGTAGCGGATGCCGTGTTCCTGGATCTTGACCTTGCGCAGTTCATCGGAGCCCGCACCTCCCTTGGAAGGGATGCCTTCCACGCGGGCGAGTTGGGGATCCACGCTGATCTGGGTTCGGCTGGTGCCGAAACACTTGTGGAGAAGGGGAAGCCAGCCGGGAAGGCGCTGCCAAGCGGCGAGATTGGTCAACTCGATGGAAAGGACGTCGGCAAACTTGTCGGCCACGATGCCGGGCATGAAATCGGCGTCGCCGTGGATGGCGCGGAAGCTGTCGGTATGACAGTCGATGTCATGGGTTTGAAGACGCAGGCGGGCGGCCTCACGGATGGCGGTCTCAAAGAAGCTCTGCTCGTCGATTTCCTCCCTGCTGTGGCTGACGATGCGCAGGGGCATCTTCGACTTCGGATTGTAGAGCCCCCAGCCAAAGCGCTCGCCGTCCTTGCCGATCACCTCGACCCAATCGCCCGGCTTGGCATCCGACGAGGCCTTGCCGACCATCTTGGGCCAGATGGAGGGATGAAAGCTGACGGTCTTGATCTGGACGCTGGGCACCCCAGAACCAAGCCGCAGGGACAGGGGGATGTCGATGTCCAATTGCCGCTTCATCCCAGCTTGGCATTGCCAGCGGTCGGCATCTGGCAATGCTTTCAGCCCATGAGAGTCCACCGAGTATTGGCCGATGCAGCCGCAGATTTGTTGAAGTCGGTCTTCCGTGAGCGGAGGGTCCTTGACCAGCAATTGGCCACGGCCTTCAAGCAGAACCCGAAATGGGGCAAGCGTGACCGGGCTTTCATCGCCGAGACCGTCTATGAAGTGGCGCGCTGGAGGCGCAGCCTGGCCTTTGTTGCCGACTGCGAGGAGATCAGCGCGCTGTGTGCCGCGCAGTGGAGGCGGATGGGCGCCGGGATTCCGGACTGGTGGAATCACGGGGGTGCGACGGAAGCGGACATGGAAGTCAGGGAGAAGCAGCTGCCGGAACAAGCGCGGGCCATCCGCGAGTCGGTGCCGGATTGGCTGGATCAGTGGGCGGTGGACGAAATGGGCGAAGAGACCTGGTCGCGTGAATTGGCCGCACTCAACCAGCGCGCCCCAGTTTACCTCCGGGTCAACCGCCTGAAGTGTGAACCCGAGGAAGCTTTGGACTGGCTGCGCAGGGAGGGGCTTGAGGTGGATCCGGTGCCGGAGCTCGCCGATGCGCTGGTCATGGCGGAGGGGAAAGTCCTGCCCAAGCCCATGCGCGCCGATGGCCGGATTGAAATCCAGGACGCGGGCTCGCAATGCATTGTGCCCCTGCTGGATGCCCGCCCCGGAGAGCGCATCATTGATGCCTGTTCCGGTGCCGGTGGAAAGGCGCTGCAACTGGCGGCTGAGATGGGCAACGAAGGTCGGATCTATGCAATGGATGTGGAGGAGGCAAAACTTACGGAATTGAAGCGGCGCGCAAGGCGGGCCGGGGCGAGCTGCATCGTGGTCAAGCCCATCACCGGGACCACGGCGCATGACTTTGAGCATGTGGCGGACCGGTTGTTGATTGATGCTCCGTGCTCAGGGCTGGGGACCCTCAAGCGCCAACCCGACCTAAAGTGGCGGTTGCGCCCGGCCGCCATCGAGCGCGCACGCGCGATCCAGCGCGAGTTGCTTGGCGAATATTCACGCATGCTCAAGCCGGGTGGGCGGCTGGTCTATGCGACCTGTTCCATCCTACCCTCGGAAAATCGGGAAGCGGTTGACACGCTGCTTGCCGCGGGGGGATTCAAGCTGCTTGAGGAGCTGTTCATCTCTCCCGCCAAGCAGGGCTGCGACGGCTTTTATGCGGCGGCCCTCCTGAAAGAGGGATGAGCCGCCCTAGCCCGGAAATTTCATGAAACCTCGGTCTGCGGCTTGTCCTTGCCGATGCTGCCTGCGTTCTCCTCGAAAACGCAGTTGGACAGAGTGCCAACTCAGTCCGAACCGCGTTTTCAGCGTCGGCCTTGGCAGGATCGAGAATTCCTGCGCCTCGCCCACGAGAATCATGAAATATCCGGGCTAATGTTCCATCGGACTTCCGCCGGAAGCCTCGCCGAGTTTCTGCTGATCCTCCGGCAGGAACTTCTTGAAGCGCGTCTTGTCGATGGCCTTCATGTAGGCCTCCTCGGGCGAAATCATGCCCGAGCGCAACTTGCTCCAGATGGATTCGTCCATGAACTGCATGCCCTCGGCCTTGCCGCCGGTGATGACGTCGTAAAGCTTCTGGGTCTGGCCTTCGCGGATGATGGCGGAGACGGCGGGGGTCGCGAACATGATCTCGTGGACCGCAACCCGTCCCGGCTTGTCAATGCGCTTGCAGAGCAGTTGGGCGACCACGCCGCGAAGCGAGGCTGCCAGCATGGTACGCACCTGTGATTGCTGGTCGGAAGGAAAGACGTCGATGATCCGGTCAACCGTCTTGCGGGCATTGTTGGTGTGCAGGGTGCCGAATACCAGGAGGCCGGTTTCGGCAGCAGTGAGTGCGAGTGAAATGGTTTCCAAGTCGCGCATCTCGCCGACCAATACGATGTCGGCGTCCTCGCGCAGGGCGGCACGCAGGCCATCGGCGAAGGATGGCGTCTGGATGGGAACCTCACGTTGGGTGATGATGGAATTCTTGCTGGAATGGACGAACTCGATGGGCTCCTCGACGGTGATGATGTGGCGGTTGAAGCTGTTGTTGATGTAGTCGAGCAGGGCGGCCAGGGTGGTTGATTTGCCCGATCCGGTGGGGCCGGTCACCAGTACCAGGCCCGATCTCATGGTCGCGAATTCTTTGATGGCGGGCGGGGCGCCCAGATCCTCTAGCGATGCGATCTCGGTTGGAATGAGGCGGAAGACTGCAGCCAAGCCATTCTGCTGCTTGAGATAGTTGCAGCGGAAGCGAGAAAGCTCATCCATTTCATAGGCGAAGTCGAGGTCACCGGTATCGAGGTAGAGCTGGAATGCCTTGGGCTCGCAGATTTCCTCCAGCATCTGCTTGAAGCTGTCTCCAGCGAGGATGTCCTCGTCCGGAATGGGGGACACGGTGCCGTGGACGCGGATTTTTGGCGGTTGTCCCTCGGAGAGATGCAGGTCGGATCCCTTGTTGTCGACAAGGTAGCGGAACAGGCGGTCAATGGTGGCCATGGGGGAGTGACGGAAAGTGGGGTGGATTGAGGGGCGGGCCTTCAGGACTCGAAATAGGATTTCATCTGGGATTTGTCCTCGGCACGGAAGAAGGCTTCCTCCTGACTGATGATTCCCTGTGCATAGAGTTTGCGCAGGGACTCGTCCATGGTGATCATGCCGACGTTCTTGCCGGTCTGCATGATGCCGGGAAGCATGAAGGTCTTGCCCTCGCGGATGCAGTTGGCAACCGCCGGCGTGTTGACCAGCAATTCAAGGGCAAGCGAGCGGCCTTCGCCATCGGCATTGGGAACCAGTTGCTGGGAAATGATGCCACGCAGGGATTCGGATACCATGATGCGGATCTGGTCGCGCTGGTCGGTGGGGAAGACGTCGAGTACCCGGTCGAGGGTGCGGGGGGCATTGCCGGTATGCAGGGTGCCGAGCACGAGGTGACCGGTTTCCGCCGCGGTGAGAGCGAGTTGGATGGTCTCCAGGTCACGCATTTCTCCGACCATGATGACGTCGGGATCCTCACGCAGGGCGCCGCGCAATGCCTTGCCGAAGGACTCGGTGTGCATGTGAACCTCGCGTTGGTTCACGTGGCAGCCTTGGGATTCGAAAACGTATTCGATGGGATCCTCGAGGGTGAGAATGTGGTCCTCGCGGTCCTTGTTGATGAAGTCGATGAGGGCGGCAAGGGTTGTCGATTTGCCCGATCCCACCGAACCGGTGACCAGGACCAGACCATTCTGGTAGCGGGTCAGGGGGATGATGTGATCAAGGGGTAGGCCGATGCTGTCGATGGCACGCACGTCGGTGTTGATGATGCGGAAGACCATGTCGAGGCCGAGGCGCTGTTTCACCACGGACGCCCGGTAGCGCTTCTCACCGGAGGAATAGGCAAAGTCGACGTCGCCCTTTTCCTCCAGACGCGCCCACTCCTTGTCGGTGAGGAACGATCTCGCCAGGGTTTCAGCCTCTTCGGCAGTCAGCGGGGGATGGTCGTCCCAGATGGGAAGCAGTCGGCCAAATCGCCTCCATGCGGGCGGGTAGCCGGTGGCCAGGTGAATGTCGGAGCAATCGTATTCGCGGCCAATCTCGAGATATTGGTCAACGTGGTCTAGAACCTGGTGTTCGGACATCTTCGGGTTTTGTGGTGGGTTCGACCTGGAATGGTGATGATGCCGGTTTTGGGGCAAGTCGTTCGTGTGCCCACCTGCTGCCCAGGTCCCGCAACTTGTTGGCAAGCCACACCTTTGCGATTGGGCGGGCTGCGGTCAAGGTGAGAGACAGAGCTTTGCGTTTCAGCTTGGAGCGCAGGCCCGATTTCCTGTCGCGACGCGGGAGCTTGCCCAGGGCGAGACTGCTGATCATTCCGGCTGCCATCGATCCAAGCAGCCAGGTCTTGGGTTTTTTCCGCAAGGAACCATAGACCTTTGCAGGCACGTCCAAGCTGCGGCGGATTCGCCCCACCTTGCTGCTGAGTTGGATGCGGGCCTGTGAGGAGGCCTGGATCAGCTCTTGGATTTGGGCTTCTTCTGTAGACTCTCGAGCCATTCGCAGTCTTTCTTGAATTCGGATCGGGTGTTGACGAAAGGTTCAGACCTTGCGCTGGAGGATGCGGATTTGACCAGGATCAGTGCGCCCAGAAGATGTAGGGCGGCAAAGGCCAGGGTGATGAGGTGCCAGGGCCACTCCGTGCCAATCGCGATGGCGGCGATCAGACCGACCATCAGCAGCGCCCAGCAATAGAAGAGCAGCATGGCTGCCACCAGAACAAAGGCGATGGCCCGGGTGCGCTCGCGCAGTGCCTGCTTGAATTCAATGCGGGCGAGGGCGATTCGTGAGCCGATCAGCGTGTGCAGCGACGACTTGAAACCGCTGGCTTGCGGTTCGACGCTGCGGTCTGGCGTTTCGGGATCCATGGATGGCAAGGGATCGTCGCTGAGAACAGCAAGGCCGTTCTGGGTCCGGATTTGCCGGACAGGGCCATGTGGGAGCGGCTAGGGGGGCTGGGCTGGCAGGGAAAGCAGTGAAAGGCAGCGATTAGCGGCGCATGATCAGACCGGCGAGGAAGCCGATGCCGAGAGCACCAAGCACACACTTGGTGGGATTGTCGCGGATATAATCCTCGGCAGATCCATGGAGTTCTTTGGCGCGAACCCGGGTATGATCCCATTGCTCGGTGGCCTTCACCTTGAGTTCACCGGCCTGTTTGCCGGCAGCTTCCTTGAAAGCCGTTGCCTTGGTGGTTGCGGTCTCACGCAGTTGACTTGCCTTCTCGGCTGCCGTTTCGCGCAGCTTGCTGGCCTTGGTTTCAGCGGTGTGGATGATTTCCTTGGCTTTGGCTCCGGCAGCGCTGCGCAGATCGTTGGCCGCATCGGATACACTCGGGGCATCATTGGTGAAGCCGGCTTCGGGATCAAGTTGGTCGGTTTTGGTGTCGGACATGGTATCGATGGGTGGGGTTGACCACCATCCTGGAAGAGTTTCTGGGATGGTGGATTTGGGATTGGGTCGGGAGCGATGGCCGGTTTGCGGCCTTGCGGAAGCGCGTTGGGCAACGCACTGACCATCTGTTATGGATCAGTCTTGCACTTCATGGGCCGTAGCGCAAGGCATGACTTGGGGGAAGCTGCCGCCCACGGCATTTAGCGGGGCGCTCCATTCTCTAGCAGGAACTCGTGTTGCCGGTTGTCGGGCTTGGTATAGGCTTCCCGCTCCCACTTCGGATCACTGAGGGGGCCGGTGCCGTGGAACTGGAAAAATCCGAAAAAGGGACGGAACGGGCGGGCAATCACACCCAGCAATCCGCGCGCATTCATGCGCATGGTCATGTCGATGGTCCTGTCGTTGAGATCCACCTGGCCGATGCCTGCAAAAACCAGGGAGTTGGTGGTGGTTCTGAAATCATTGGTCACCACCACCCCGTCGACGATGGCAAAATTGCAGGAGGCCTGCTTGGCTCTCTCTTCGCCGGCGCGTTCGTCGTTGAGCACCAATTGCATGAGATGGCTCAGGGGGCCGAAGATGGGAACCGAGAACAGTTCTGCCTGCTCCAGCCTGAAGCTGCCCTTGCCCTGCATGGTTCCGATCTGTCCCGCTTTCATGCGGTAATTGATGGTGCCGCTCAGAAAGCCGCCGCAATTCATGTTGAGCTTGTAGGCGGAACTGATCTGGTCCATGGAGAAGTTGGACAACTGGATGTCGGCGCTCATGGCCTCGCCACGCGGAAAGTCGAAGCTGGCGACCACAGGCCCGCCAAAGGCATTGAACTCCAAGCTGTCGATTCGAGTTCCCTGGTCGGTGATGGTGATTGCCCCCTTGGGCTGGTTGAGGGTGATGGAGGAGCCCAGCAGGGTGTAGTCGGCCGGGTGGGGAGTGCCGAATTCGAGTTCGACCAGGCTGCTTTTGTTTTCTCCGAGGCCGATGCGTCCGGAGCCGGAGATTCGGGGTGGCCGATGGAAGTGGTAGCTTTCCACCGTAGCCACAGCACCCGGCAGGAACATCTGGCACATTGGACCGGGCCAGAACCTGCCATCCAGCCCACTGAAGGTGAGCAGGGTTTCCTTGCCCCGTTCGTAGCGGACCGAATTGAATTTTGCGCTACCCGTCCCGGGACCACCGAAGCGTTTGGCCATGGGGTAGTCGGAGTAGTCGAAGCTCATGCTGCCATCAGTGAAATGCATCAGCGATGAACTTAGGGAAAGGGATGTATCGAGGCTGGCAAGGTTGACTCCACGATAATGAATCCTGTGCAGTGAGGCCTTGCCGGTGTAGGCCCATGAACTCGGATCCCTCAGGTCAAAGCCACCCTCCAGCTCGAGGGTCATCCGGCTTTCCGGGTTGCTGGCAAAGCGCTCGATCACTTCTTCCATGGGCCTGTCCTGGAAGAGGGGCTTGTAGAAGCGGGGGAGGAGGGTGCTGGAGAGGTCCAGTCTCACCAGGGAGTCCTGGATAAGCACCTTGCCGGTGACCTTCCCATCGGCGCGGATCAGCTCGAGGTCCTTGAGAAAGAGATCGTCATCGCGCCAGGAAAAGGAACTGGCCATGGACTCGAAGGACACGCCGCGGTACATGGCAGACTCGAAACGGGTCCTGCCGGTGACATGCATGCTCGGGGGCTTGTCGGGCATGATGGTGAACTCGCCATTGGCCACCAGCTCCTGCTCGCCTGCGACGTGCAGGTATCCCAGTGGCTGGATTTCAAACCAGGACTGCAGCAACTGGGGGATCTCGAGTGTGGAATCCAGGTTGAAGCGGCCGCCATGGCGCTCCATGGAATAATCGATTTGCGCCTCGAGCTTGCGGTCCGCGTTGGCCACTTCCAGCGAGTGTACGGTCAGCTGCTTGGACTTGAGTTCGGCCTCGGCTTCAATGGATTCAATGCGGTGCTGGTTCTTTTCGATGTCGCGGGCCTTGAAGTTGATTTTCGCGCGCAGGTCTTGCGGCTGACTGCGACGTCCGAGCAGTTGGATCCGGATTTCGGGAGGAGCCTCCTCGTCAAAACTCCAATCCTTCAGTTCGCGCACCACGCGGGCGAGCAACTCGCGCTCCTGCTCGCGGCCGGATGGCGGGGATGGTTTCGTGGATGGAGGCAGGTCATCGGCAATCTTCGCATTGAGGACGATCTCGATTCCCGAAATGGTTCCCCTGGCATTGCGGATCTCGATGTGGGGATTGCCGGGAGGAATGAATTCCCCTTCCAGGCGGTCGATTTCAAGGATCTCCGAATTGGGGTCATTCGGGTCGACGGGCAGGGTGAGTTTCGCATTGTCGAGTTTGATCCGGGCCAACTGGACATCGCCCTTGGCGAGTTTGGCGTTGTCCAGGTCGAGAATGACGCCTTCGAGGCGGGCAAGGACCTGCTTGCGTTCCTCGCTGGCGAATAAGGTGACCTCGCGGGCGATGATGCCCTCCAGGAGGTGGTAGCTGAGGCTGCCGATTTCGACGTGGATGCCCTGCTTGGCCACCACGCGCTCAATGGCCTGGCGCCAGGATTTGGGCATGCCGGTCGCATTTGCCCACCAGAGCGTGCCGATCGAGCCCAGGACCAACAGCAGCACCAAGATGAAGGCGGCTGTCCTGAGACGGTGGATGATGCGAAGACGAAGCATTCGGGAACGTCAGGAAACTACAGGCAGCGGAACACAAAAGCAACCGGGTCCTTCTCAGAGATGGCCGGACTCACGGAATGAAAACCAGGCCTGTCGCCCGGCATCGGCCCGGCCAATGATGACGTGATCGACGAATCGCAGTTGCAGCAGTTGGGCGGCTTCGCGGACGCGGCGTGTGACCTCATGGTCGGCACGAGACGGAGCCGGGTCGCCCGAAGGGTGATTGTGAACCAGGATGAAGCCATGGGCGCCGCGCGAGATGACGGGGCGCAGGATGTCCCGGGGGTGAGCGATCGACTCATTGACGCTGCCGATGGAGATCGTGTGGATGCTCAAGGGGCGCAAGCGGCAATCGAGGGAGGCGACCATGACCTGTTCTCGGGGCAGGTGCATGAGCTGGGGAGCGAAACTGCGATGGATGTGCTCTGGGCTGTCGAGAGCTTGGGTGTGGACACGCTCCCGCGAGACCCGGACTCCCAACTCGAACACGGCCACCAAGCGTGCCGCCTTGGTCTCGCCCAGTCCGTGCTCCTTGGCGAGTTCTCCCACATCGAGTGCGCCCAGGGCGGAAAGTGAGCCGTGCCTCTCGATGAGTCGCTTGCTCAGCTCAATGGCGCTCATGCCGCGTATGCCGGTGTGTATGAACAAGGCCAGCAATTCGGAATCGGAGAGGGTGGAGGCCCCGTGTTCCACGAGTTTCTCGCGAGGCCGAAGTTGCTCGGCCAGATCCATGATTCGTGGGCCGCGGGCAAGTTCGCCGCTGGAGGGATTGTTGGCATAGTTCATGCGAACAGTGTTAGGTCATCTGGCGGCAACTGCAAGCATTGCCTGAAATTATGGGATGCGCTCGCGTCGTGCCTCGTACAGGATGAGGGCATGAACTGGATCTTGTTCTTCGATGGCGATTGCGGTCTGTGCAACCGGAGCGTTCGCAGAATCGCGCGTTGGGACAAGGCAGGGAAGATTCGCTTCGCCTCACTGCAAGGTGAGTTTGCAAAGCGCCACCAGGTCTCCCATCATCTCGATGCCGAGCGTCAAAGCATGGTGCTACTTGAGGTGGAGAGTGGCCGAAAGCTGACCGAATCGGATGCGGGCCTGCAGATCCTGCGCCTGCTTGGGGGGGCGTGGAAACTCCTCTTGCCCTTTGGGTGGCTGCCACGGCGCTGGCGTGACGGACTCTATCAGTGCGTGGTGCGCAACCGCCACCGTCTCGGTGGCAGTGCCGATGAGCATTGCGTACTCGCTGATCCCAATCTCGAAGGCCGCTTGCTGGACTGATGCCAGCTTGCCAGTCCGCGCATTCCATCGAGCCGCGGCCTCGGCCTTGGCAAAATCAGGTTTTTCCTGAGCCGAGTGATCGTGCGCCTGCAGCCTTGCCCAATGAAAATCCATGTAGGCATCGCCGCCCCAGCCCTTTGTCAACAGGAGCTAGAAAAAAGTGGACGATTCTTGTGTATCGGTTGCATGATTCAGGCCAGCCGCAAGTGATCATGTCAGTCGACGTGCTCGTGCTGAGCCATCCAAAGACTTTCGACCCTTCCGATGAATCCTCGTTTCAGGAGCCTTGCCCGTGCGCTGCCGAACCTGACTGCCGTGCTATTGACCGTTTCTTTGGCCGTCATTTCCTGCAGTCCAACGCCCTCCGGCCTCAGAAGTCAGCGGGTGCAGCGTGAAGGGCTGTATCTGCCCGATCAGCTCAACGATCCGATCGAGCCCATCAACCGTGGCGTCTGGGCCGTGAACCATGGCTTGGTGCAGGGCATTCTGGTGCCTGCATCCCGAGGCTATCGCTGGGTAATTCCCGCGGGTGCACGTCACTCGATCAACCACTTCGGCTACAACCTCGGTTTCCCGGTGCGGGCGGTGAACCAGGTGTTGCAAGGCAGGATTGGCGATGCCGGTGACGAGTCGGTGCGCTTTGTCACCAACACCACCGTTGGCGTGTTGGGATTCTTTGACGTGGCCAGCAAGTGGGAGATCCCGAAACACCGTGGCAATTTTGCCCAGACCTTTCATGTCTGGGGCTGGGATGGAGAGAATTTCATCGTGCTTCCTGTCTTCGGGCCCAGCGACGAGGCAAGTGCGCTTGGTCTGGGAGCCGATCGGCTTGCGGATCCGGTAGCCCACTACCAGACCGGAAGAGGTGTCATGGTCGGGACCATGTTCAACGACCGCTCCGAACAGGCAGAGAATGCACTGCGCATCCTGCAGTCAGATCCCGACTCCTATGCCACGGCCAAGGCCATCTGGACCTATGCTTCCAGGGATGAAGCCCCCGATTGGAGCATGAACGGACCTCTTCATGAGCCCTCGCTGGAAACCCTGGCAGTGGCCACGCTCAGACTGCAGGATCAAAAATTCCTGGAGCGCATGCGGGTCGGCAAGGCGAGGGTTCCCAGCACGGGTCGCAAGCTGCCCTTCAGTTACTGGCTGCAAAAGGAACAAGCGCCACTGGTCTATGTGGTGCCGGGGCTCGGAAGTCACCGCATGACCATGCAGTCGCTCAGTGTGGCCGAGGGGCTTTATGACCGAGGTTACTCGGTGGTGGCCATTTCAGGTCTCTTCCATCCGGAGTTCATCGAATATGCTTCGAGTGCCGAGGTTCCCGGCAACGCCACCGCAGACCGCAGGGATCTGTGGTCAGCCCTGGAAGGCATCGATACCTGGATGCACCACAAGCATGGAGAGCGCCTGGGCTCGCGCGGCATGGTGGGCTGTTCAATGGGTGGATTCCAGGCCCTGGCCATGGCGGTGGAAGCCAAGACCCGACCGGGGATTTGCGATCGCAGCCACAAGGGCTGTGTCGGCATCGAGATCGATCAGTTCCTGGCCGTGAATCCACCAGTCGACCTGTTCCACGCCATGGCGGTGCTGGATTCCTACCAGGAAGCTCCAGCCGAATGGCCGGCAGCCGTGCGCCAGCAGCGCGTCAACAATTCCGTGCACAAGGCAGTGGCCCTGATGACCATGCCCAAGGGCATCGAGATCCAGTCTCCTTGCTTTGATGGCACGGAGTCCAGGTACCTGATCGGTCTCACTTTTCGCCTGAGCCTACGCAACGCCATCTACACCAGCCAGCGCTGTCACGACCTCGGCAACCTGGAACGGCCACTCTCCTGGTGGAACCGGGAAGCCATCTACGATGAGATCCTCGGCCTGTCCTATGCCGACTACCTCGAACAAATCGCGCTGCCGCATTTCCAGCAGGAAGGGGTCAGCGAAGCGGCATTCCACGCCGAGAGTAACCTCAAGCATCTGTCCCCTGGTCTTGCGAGGTGTCCCCAGGCCCAGGTGATCACCAGCCGCAATGATTTCTTGCTCTCCGACTCCGATGTGGCGTGGCTGCAGGCCACTTTTGGAACCCGACGGTTGACCCTGCTTGAACGGGGAGGGCACATGGGAGGACTGGCGGATCCGAAGGTCCACGACCTGATTGCCTCCAAGCTCGCTGCACTCAAGGCCCGCTGAGCCGTGCGCCCGCTCCAGGCCGAGGCGGAATTCAGGGCAATCCCGCCTTGAAATGCCGGATTCGCCGTGCATCCTCCCGTCCGCCCATGGCCGCACCCACTTTCCAAGCCCTTCCGGGATTCCGTGATTTCATTCCCCAGGAATGCGCGGTGCGCAATTACCTCTTCGAAACCTGGCGCGGGGTCGCCCGCCGTTGCGGCTACATGGAGTATGAGAGCCCGGTGCTCGAAGACACGGCCCTGTATCTGAAGAAGTCGGGCGGCGAATTGTCCTCCCAGCTCTTCCGCTTCGAAGATCAGGGCGGACGCGATGTGACCCTGAGGCCGGAGGTGACGGCCTCACTGGCGCGGCTGGTGGCCGAACACCAGCGCAATTTCCCCAAGCCGCTCAAGTGGTTCGAGATTGGACAGTGCTTCCGTTACGAGAAACCCCAGAAGGGCAGGGGTCGGGAATTCCACCAGTTCAATGCCGACATCCTCGGCGAAGAAGGCCCGCAGGCCGACGCCGAGCTGATTGCGCTCGCGATTGAAACCATGCTGGCCTTCGGCTTCGAGGAGGGGGACTTTGTGGTGCGGGTGTCAGACCGCAATGCCTGGATCCGTTTTGCTGCTCAACATGGCGTTGCCGAGGATGACATGGCCGACTTCCTCAATCTCGTCGACAAGATCGAGCGCGAGAAACCCGAGGTGCTGGCCGAAAAGCTTTCGGCCTTTGGGCTTGAAGTGGAACAGGTGAGAGCCTTCATCGTCAATCCCGAGGGTGCCTCACCGGATTTCGATGTGATCCTCGCCGACCTCCAGGCGAGGGGGCTTGCCGACTACGTCGAGCTCGATCTCTCCATTGTGCGTGGACTCGCCTATTACACCGGGGTGGTTTTCGAAGTCTTCGATGCGCGCAAGTCGATGCGGGCAGTGGCCGGAGGTGGTCGCTACGACACCCTGGTCTCCACCATCTCGGACGGGTCGGTGGACCTTCCCGCCACCGGCTTTGCCATGGGCGACTACGTCATCCGCAACCTGATCGAGGAAACTCCCCATGCCGCCATCCGCCTGCAGGCCTGGCTGCAGGAGAACGCCTCGGCTTGCGAGCTCTATCTGATCGTGGCCGACGAGGGGCGCCGCTCCGAGGCACTCAGGACGATGACTGAGCTGCGGCGTGCCGGCGTGGCGGCGGACCTGGCCCTAACACCGACCAAGGTGGGCAAGCAATTCAAGCTCGCCGAAAGATGTGGCGCGCGGATGGCGCTGGTCTTCGGCCAGGAATATCCCGAACTCCAACTCAAGAATCTCGCCAGCCGCAGCGAGGAGAGCGTCCAGGCCTCCGAGGCCGTGGAGCTGATCCGCGAGAAGCTGCTGCAACCCGATGGCCCCCTGATTGCCTGAACCCCATTTTCATCATGCGTACCCACCACTGCAACGAACTGCGCGAATCCCACATCGGTCAAACCGTCACTCTGACCGGCTGGGTCAATTCCGCCCGCGATCACGGCGGCGTCATCTTCATCGACCTTCGGGATCGCGAAGGCCGCACCCAATGCGTCTTCCACCCAGAGGACAATCCCGATGCCGCCAAGCTCTCCCACACCCTGCGCGAGGAGGACGTGGTCCAGGTCATCGGTCGCGTGAATGCACGTCTGGAGGGGACGGTCAACAACAGCATACCCACCGGGGAAATCGAGGTGGTCGGATCCGAGTTGATGATCGTCAACAAGGCTGACGTGCTGCCCTTCCAGCTCGACAAGGAACTCTCCAACGAGGACCTGCGGATGAAA
>JAWVYP010000023.1:0-17828 GCA_033722655.1 Akkermansiaceae bacterium
AGCAGCACGCTCACGCCCACCACCACCATCATGCCCACCAGGATCCACGCCGTGCGGCGCAGCTTCTTGGGGTCCCGGACGGCGGGTTCTAGGTCTTGGGGCAGAGTCATCGGGCTGCGCAAGGTAGCCATGAGTGGCCCATTGGCAAGTCAGAGGCATGCGAATTCGGGCGATTTCAGGCTTTGGCATCGCGGTGGCCCGCCCCCCGGTTCATCCGCCTTGCATCCCCTGCGCGTCTTTGATTGGTTGCTCCCCTCCTCCGGCCAGTCCGCTCGGAGATCCACGCCATGTTCTACCTCACCACCGCCATCGACTACACCAACGGCTCGCCCCACATCGGCCACGCCTACGAAAAGGTACTCGCGGATGTCATCGCCCGCTATCACCGTCTGCGCGGCGATGAGACCTTCTTCCTCACCGGCGTTGACCAGCACGGCCAGAAGGTTCAGCAGACCGCCGAAAAGGAGGGCGTGCACCCCGCCACCTTCGTCAAGCGGACCACCAAGAAGTTCACCAAGTTGTGGGAAACCCTGGGCCTCGACTACGACGGCTGGGCCGAAACCACTGACGACCGCCACAAGGCCTGTGTCCAGGCCATCCTCAGCCGCCTTGAAAAGGAGGGCCAGCTCTACAAGAAGGCCCACTCCGGCCACTACTCGGTGCGCCAGGAGCAATTCCTCAGCGACAAGGACCGCGGCGAGGACGGCAAGTTCGGCCCGGAATGGGGCGAGGTCGTCGAAATCGAGGAGGAAAACTGGTATTTCAAGCTCAGCGAGCATACCGAATGGCTCAGCCGCTTCCTCGAATCCACCCCGGAGTCGGTGCTGCCCGCCTTCCGCAAGAACGAGCTGCTCAAGGCCTTGGAGCGCAATTCCGGCACCGATCTCTGTATTTCGCGCCCCAAGGAACGCCTGCGCTGGGGCATCGAATTCCCCTTTGACCCGGACTTCGTCACCTACGTCTGGTTTGATGCGCTGATCAATTACATCAGCTTTGTCGGCTACGAGAAGCCCGAGGGCAGCGACCTGCCGGACTTCGATTCCATCTGGAAGACCGGCGGCCGGCCGGTGCACATCATCGGCAAGGACATCCTGGTCCCTGCCCACGGCATCTACTGGTTGTGCATGCTCCACGCCATGGGTTTTACCGACGAGCAAATGCCCTCCCTCCTGGTCCACGGCTGGTGGAACATCAAGGGCGAGAAGATGAGCAAGTCGCTGGGCAACATTGTGGATCCATCCGAGTTGGCCGAGAAATTCGGCGTCGACGCTCTGCGCTACTACCTGGTGCGCGACATCGCCACGGGCCGCGACTCGGACTTCGATCTCGAGCGCCTGATCATGCTCTTCAACACCGAGCTCGCCAACGAGCTGGGCAACCTCTGCAACCGCGCGCTCAACATGAGCCAACGCTTCATCGGTGGCACCATCACCACCACCGGTGAGCTCACCGACGACGACAAGGCCTTGCAGCAGTCTCTGGCCGACTGCACCACCGCCTATCGCGAGGCCATGGACAACTTCGACTGCGACAAGGGGCTCGAGGCCATCAACCGCCACGTCGCCCATTGCAACCAGTATGCCGAGCGCATGAAGCCGTGGGAGCTCAACAAGGATCCCGAGAACAAAGAGCGCCTGCAAACCGTCCTCCAGCATCTTGTGGAAAGCGTCGCCCATTGCGCGGTGCTACTCTCCCCTGTCCTGCCCGAGGCGTCCACCAAGCTCGCCAACCAGCTCAAGCTGGAGAATCTGAGCGAGCTCAGTCTGGACGATCTGAAATGGGGCCTGGTTGCCGATGGCCATTCCATCGGCAAGCCCAAGCCGGTGTTTCCCCGAATCGTCATCGAGGAAAGCGACTGATTTGCTGATCCGGTCTCCGTTCAGGGTGTATATGTCACCTTCACCCTGAAGAATTTGGGCACATCCGAGCCTCCCGCCTGCAGCGGCACGCTGGCCGGGAAGGGCACGCTGACCGCCTCGTAATCGCCGGAGCTGCCAGCACCGGTAACCACCTGCAAGCCGGTGGAGTCGGCCGTCCAGGCCTGCAGATCGCAGGTGAACTCCACCGCGTAGGTCAACCCGGCAGCAACGTGATCCTTGCGTCTGGAGAACACCGCTTTGTAGCCGCCATCGGGGCCTTCGAGGATGGGCATGCCCGGGCTGTTGATGGAGCCACCCGGCGTATAGGCCATTGACCCACTGCTGCCAGTGGTCGGATCGGTCCCAAAGGCAAACTCCACGAAGTTGAGCATGCCATCACCATCCGGATCGCTAGTTGATGCAGTATCCGTGAAGGCATTGGCGAAGGTGCTGGCCTTCCAAGCGTCATATGGAGGAGGATTCACCGTGATGACCACGTCGTCGGTGGTTGAGCTGTAGGCGTCGCTGCTGGTGAGGCGCAGGGTGTAGGTGCCTTCTGCGGTGAAGGTGGCGGTGGCGGCTGCCAGGCTCGCATTGTCGAAGCTGACATTGCCTTCTTGGCCTGATGGCGAGGTGGATACCACGCTCCAGCTGTAGCTGATGCTGTCGTTCTCGGGATCAGTAGCCGAACCCGCGAGGGTGGTGGAGGCGGAGGCCACAGATTTCATCGGGCCGCTGGTGGCATTGCTCGTAGAGTAAGGATGGGCTGCGGGCAGCTTGCCCTCCATGCCCCACTTCCAAGCCAGGTAGCCTTCAATCTTCTGCTGAACCTCCAGGCTTTCAGTGCCGTCGGTGAAGATGACCTCACCCACTCCTCCATCCCACAGCGTCCAGCTGGCATTGCTGCCCAGCAGTCGCCACTGGGCGGTCTTGGCGGAAGCGGCGGTCACCGTGAAGAATTCACCAGTGATGGGCAGACCGTTGGGTTGCTCGTTGGTATTCACGGTACTGCCGTTGCGGTAGGTGGTGCCGCCGTTGTCGAAATTTTTTCCGTCGCGGCTGCCATCGAAAACATTGTTGCCTCCGGAACGGCCACACAGTCTCACCGAGCCATCCGGCGAACCGACAACGGCATTGTGGTTGGTCCAGGAGGTCTGGGTGCCGTCCATGTAGTAAGTCACCAGATAAATGCGTTTCACGGCGGGACTTTGGTCCATCTGCAGATACTTGTAATTGGGCCCGGTGCTGATGGAGGGTCGTCCTCCAAACCGAGTGTCGGAGCTGGTGTAGACCGGCTGCTTCGTAGCCTGGGTCTGTTTCATGTGGTAGGCATTGCCGCTCTTGTCGTTCCATTGGGAGACGGCCCCGCTGCTTTGGGTGATGGTCGATGAATCATCGGCGTCATACCAGGCCACGGTTGTGGCGTCCGCAGGAGTCCAGGCCGCGTCCGAGCCGGTCATGTAGATGGTCTCGTCACTACCGGCGTTGGCCACCGGTGAGCCATTCCACTCCGCATAGAGCGTGGTGTCGGCATCCACGCTGAAGGTGCCTTCCTCCGCGTAGTGGGTGCCGGTGCCATCCGCACTGGTGTTCCAGCCCGAAAAGCCGAATCCGCTTTTTGTCAGATTCCCGCTGTTGGTGGCCAGGGTCAGATTCTGACCATGGTACTTGGTCTGGCTGGATGGAACCGTCCCGCCGGTGTTGCCGTTGCCATGGTAGCTGACGGTGTAGGTGGGCAGGGCCACCCATTTGGCATAGAGGGTCACGTCGGCATCATTCGTATAGGTGGCCCCCTCGGCATAGTCGGTGCCGAGCCCATCGGATTGGGTGTTCCAGCCCTCGAAGGAGTAACCTGACTTGGTCAGGTTGCCGCTGTTGGTGGCCAGGGTCAAATCCACCCCCTGTTCCTTGTTCTGGTTCGCGGGTGCGGTGCCCCCATCGTTGCCGTTGCCGTTGTAGGCCACAGTGTAGGTGATCGCATCCGGGGTGAAGGCCACCTCGTCGAGCCAGCCGCAGTCGGAGCCACCGCTCACGCTGCCATCCTTGGTGTAGCTCCAGCGCACCGTGTTGGTGCCGCTTGGAATGCTTACGGAAACCTGAGCCCAGGCGGTATCCCCGGAAATCCTGGAGGCCGCACCGGTCTGTTCGACCCCATTGAGGTAAAAGCGCAAAAAGTCATAACTGCTCTCAGAGGAGACCTTCCACCAGAAAGTCAGGGTGCCCGCTGCGCTCAACGTGGTCTCCACGGAACTCGTCTGGCTGTGGGTGATGGCCCCGCTCTGTGCCGCGTCGACACCATCATGAGTGATGGTGGTCTGCGGGAACCAGTTGGCATTGCCGGTCGTGCTCCAAGTCAGTGAGGTGTTGTCCACCGCACTGGCGATGGTCGGCTCACTGGAGATCGAGAAATTCGAGAGACTTTCATCCGTCTTGCTGGTGTCGAGCAAACTGGTCAGCCGAACCTTGTAATCCGAGCCAACAGCCTGACCTGCAGGAACGAGCCAACTGTAACTACCGTCATTGGGGGTGCTCGCGGCAATGGTGGTGTGGAGCACGCCGCCCTTGAACAGCTCGATCTTGACATCACCACCCATGCCGGAGCTCCAGGTGATGTCGTAGGTATTCTCCAGGTGCCAGGACTCCCCTCCATTGGGAGAGCTCAAAGCGAGGCTGTTGGTCGGAACAAAATTCCCGGCAAGGGTGTAACTCCCCACCGAGCCGTAGGAGGTGTAGCCGCTGGGCGAGCTGTTGAGCGGATTGCCGCAGCCTGCGGGTTTGACAGCCAGATAGTATTCCCCGGCTGTGGTGATGCTGTAGTTTAGCGCTGCATCCACATCACCATCGTTGCTTCCAACACTGGTCAGCAGGTTCAAGTTGGAATCGTAGAGCTCGAGTAAAATATCGAGGTTCGAACCCCATGTGCTCGACTCACACTTGTAGGTGGTCGCATTGAAGGAAATCGATCCGGTGTCGGTGTTGAACACGAAGAAATCAAAGTCTCCCGAGCGTTCGATCACGCTGCTCAAATTGACTGTCGCATCCGAGAGCACAGTCGCCCCGGCGGCATCATTGCCGTGCGCATCGGCACGGTAGGGAATTCTACTGGATATGACCGAAAAGTCGTCCTGGGTTCGGTTGCCATCGTAGTATTCCGTGTTCTTGGACCACTGGGAGACCGCACGACCATATCCCGTACCCATGATGGGTCCCCATGATGGAGCATTCGTGGTGCCGGCATGTCCCCCGTAATATTCCTGGGTCGACGTGCCATCGTGGCTGAGCCCCAAGTTGTGACCAATTTCATGGGAGCCCACTTCAGCAGCATTCGGCTGGCCATAATCCTGGCACCATGCCGGCGAGTAATTGTCATAATTCGATTGTCCGAACACACCGACATAGGCGATCCCACCAGAACCATCGTGTGGATTGCTGACTCCGTTTCTATCTTTGCTCGGTGTGAAGAGGCACCAGCCGACTCTTGAACGGTCGCCAGTGTAATTATCCGGGTCGTAAGCCGTGTCAGTGGTGACATTGACATCAAAGGGGGCAAAATCCTCGGCCATGCGCTCCCAAATCAGACGGATCTGAACTTGCTCACTGTCGGAAAAGGTGGTGCGGTCCGTATCGCGGGACCATGCGAGGGTGTCAAAGGAGCTGACCGTGCTGTTCCAAGCCGTACCGCTGACGATGCCGCCATTGAAATCCAAATAGATGACGTTGGGGGCTCCCGGCTTCGAATCATATTTGGGCGGGTTGCTGATGGAAACGCTGGCACTTTCCACAGTCGGCTCACTGGATTCGGTGGTTTCTGCCGACTCGGTGGTGGCGGGAGATTCCTCCGTCGATTCATCGAGCGGTGCGGCCTCACCGTGATCGTGGTTCGGATTGCCACAACCTTTGCAGGCCCCCTCGGGACCCTTGTTGCAGACAAAGAAAATGCCACCGTCTTTGTCCGCGCGGAGACTGTTGGCCGCATCCCTCTCGCCAAACTGGAAACGATGAAGCCATTTCATGGCCTTGCCCCTCGCCTTGGGATCCAGGGCGTGAAGTTGTTCCTTGAGCTTGCCGGTAGGCAACTCGTCCACAGTAAACGGATGACCTTTGCCGAATATCCTGCGCTCATCTGGGCTGCCAAGTGACAGGCCGGGAAGGAGAAGGATGAATGCGAGTACCAGCCAGCGCTGGCCACGATTGGGGGGAATCGAAGTCATGGGAGGTTTTTTTAAAGGCTTTATTGATCGACTACCGAGCAGGCCCAAAGGGCCACACGGAAGCTTTCAACAACACCTTAAATTGAAGCATTTCCATTCATAATCCAGCTCAAAGTGAGGACCATGTAATAACAAGCCATGTTAAACTGATACTGAAACCTGAAAACTTCCCTCCGGTGTCCAACTGCGTGTTCGAGGAGAACGCAGGCAACATTGGGAAGGACAAGCCGCAGACCGAGGTTTCATGAACAATTCGGGCCAGCCTCCAAATTACAATAATTGGGCCAAATTATCATGGGCAGGAACGCAAATGGTGGATAAACAAAAACCATCATGATTCTGGCAAATACGCTCATCATCCTCTCCGTCGTCGGAGCAATCGCCCTCATCGGTCTCATCCTGCTGTTCTTCGTGATCAGCATCTACAACGGCCTGGTCAAGCTGCGCAACGTCTACAAGAACGCCTTCGCTCAGATTGACGTTCAGTTGAAGCGCCGCCACGACCTGATTCCCAACTTGGTCGAGACCGCCAAGGGCTACATGTCCCACGAGCGCGAAACCCTCGATGCGGTGATTTCCGCCCGCAACATGGCGGAAAGCGCGCGCAAGGCCGCTGCCGCCAACCCCGGAGACCCGGCCACCATCAACCAGCTCGGCCAGGCCGAAGGCGGACTCGGTGGCACCCTGGGACGCCTGTTTGCCGTTGCCGAGGCCTATCCGGACCTTAAGGCCAACCAGAACATGATGCAGCTCAGCGAGGAGCTCACCACCACCGAGAACAAGGTTGCCTTTGCCCGCCAAGCCTATAACGACTCGGTGATGACCTTCAACACCAAGCGCGAAGTCTTCCCGAACAACATCATTGCCGGCATGTTCAACTTCAACGAAGCTGCCCTCTTTGAAATCGAGGACGAAGCCGAGAAGTCCGCGCCAAAGGTCGAATTCTGATTTCCAGATCCCTCAAGGCCATTCCGTCTGCCCAGCTTCGCCACCAAGCCCATGCCTGAATCGCGGTGAACTTCTTCCTCGCCCAGGAACACGCCCGCAAGGCCAGCCGCAAGCTGGTCTTGTGGTTCATCCTCTGCGTGTTTGCCGTCATCGCCCTGGTCTATCTGGTGATGGCCTTCGCCCTCAAGGCGGCAAACTCCGGATCCTCGGCGAACCAGAGCCTCAGCCCCCCGCCCGGCTGGTGGCAGCCCGAGCTCTTCGTCTTCACCTTCGTGGTGGTCGGCGGGCTGATTCTCATCGGCAGCCTCTACAAGCTCGCCAGGCTCTCTGGCGGTGGTTCGGTCATCGCCAGCGACCTGGGCGGACGCCAGGTCGACCCGGACACCCGCGAGCCCAGGGAGCGCCGACTGTTGAATGTCGTCGAGGAAATGTCCATCGCCTCCGGGCTGCCCGTCCCCGAAGTCTGGATCATGGACAATGAGCAAGGCATCAACGCCTTCGCCGCCGGCACCGATCCCAGCAATGCGGTCATCGGCGTCACGCGCGGAACCCTCGAAAAGCTGACCCGCTCCGAGCTGCAGGGCGTCATCGCCCACGAATACAGCCACATTCTCAACGGCGACATGAAACTCAACATGCGCCTGACCGGCTGGATTTTCGGTCTGGTCATGGTCTCGCTGATCGGTCGTCTGCTGCTCCAGTCTCTGCGCTTCATGCGCGGCTCGCGCGACTCCAAGGGCGGTGGTGCCATCCTCGCCATCGTCCTGCTCGGCGCGGCAGTGTGGATCATCGGCGCCATCGGCATCCTCTTCGCGCGCATGATCCAGGCGGCCATCTCCCGCCAGCGGGAATTCCTCGCCGACGCGGCCGCCGTCCAGTTCACCCGCCTACCGGACGGCATTGCCGGCGCGCTCAAGAAAATCGGCGGTTACGCTGAACACGGCAAGATCGAGGCGGCGAAGGCCACCGAGGCGCGCCACATGTTCTTTGCCTCCAGCAATCTATCCAGCATGATGGCCACCCACCCGCCGCTGGAGGAGCGGATCCGCGCCATTGAGCCCAACTGGAAAGGCGAAATGCTCGAAGGCAGCAGCGATCCGGTCAGCGAGGAGGATCTCCGGGGCATGGCCCCCGAACCCGAGAAACAGGCCCAGACCGGGAGCGGCACGGCAAGCCCCCCCACCATTCCGGGCACCGAGGCCATGGGTGGAGCTGTGGGTGGAGCCATGGGCTCTGCGGGCAGTGTGCCCGGCATGAACCCCGCGACCGGCATTCTCGCCGCAGCCGCCATCGCTGAGGAAGAATCCAACCAAGGCCTCATCCGCGCCCAAGCCTCCCTCTTCGCCCTGCTAATTCCGGCAGAAGACAGCGAAACGGAGCGCAAGATCCTTGCCGAGCAGG
The DNA here is from genome assembly GCA_033722655.1 of Akkermansiaceae bacterium. Taxonomy (GTDB): domain Bacteria; phylum Verrucomicrobiota; class Verrucomicrobiia; order Verrucomicrobiales; family Akkermansiaceae; genus Luteolibacter. The sequence continues at coordinate 8,420 of JAWVYP010000023.1, forward strand.
GATACCACGACCAGCTGGTGGATCTCGCCTGCGACTTTGCCAAGCAGCAGGGCGAACTCAGCTCCCAAGCCAAGCTCACCCGCATCGACACCGCCCTCCCCTGGCTGCGGCGCATGAGCCCGGATGAGGCCCGCGTCATGGTGGACACCATCCAGAAACTCATTAAGGCCGACGGCGAAATCGACCTCTTTGAATTCATGCTTCAACAGGTCAGCAAGCGCCACCTCGAAATCGGTCTGGGTCTGCGACAGCCGCCCCCCATCCGTCACAAGCGCCTCGCCGACCTGGAGACCGAAGTGGCTCAGCTGCTCGCCATCTTTGCCAAGGTATCCGGCGATCCGGATGCCCTGAAACCGGCCATGGCGGAATACCAGAAGCTCACCAGCCGCGAGCTTCCCGTGGTCGAAATGGACTTCACCAAGGCAGGCAACTCCCTGCAGAAGATGGACGGATCGACCCCCATCATCAAAAGGCAGATCCTGCGCCTCTGCCTGTTGGCGGCCAAGCAGGACGACGAAATCAATGACAATGAGGCCGAACTGCTGCGTGCGATCGCCGAGGCCCTCGGTTGCGCGCTGCCACGCAACGGCAATGGATTCGCCGATCTGGACTGAGCAGGCAAACAGACAAACAGGCAAAAAAGGACCCGCGCCGCCAAAGCCGCACAGGTCCAGGCTTGAATGTTTGCGGGTGAGGATCAGTCGATCTTGGTGACTTTGCCGGTGGCCAGGTCATAGACCGCGCCGACGATCATGATTTCGCCCTTCTTCTCCATCTCGGTCAGGACCTCACTGCGCTTGCGGATGTCATCCACCGTCATGCGGACATTGGCTTCCACCACTTCTTGGACGAATTCGGCATTCTTCGAGTTGCGCTTGCCTTCATGGCCCTCGACCGACTCGACCGCCGGTTGGATCTTTTCAAGCAGGGCCGTCAGCTTGCCCAGCTCTGCCCCGTCACAAGCTCCCTTGACGGCACCGCAGGCCGTGTGACCCAGCACCATGACCACCTTGGAGCCTGCCAGCTTGGTGGCAAATTCCATCGAGCCGAGTTGGTCTTCGTTTTCAACGTTGCCGGCAACCCGGCCCACGAAGATATCACCAATTTCCTGATCGAACACCAGCTCCACGGGAACGCGGGAATCGAGACAGGAAAGAATGACCGCCTTCGGGAACTGTCCCTTTTCAGCAGTGAGCTTGCGGCTGGCGTCCACATCATACTGGGTGTTCTTGCCAGCGATGTAGCGCTCGTTGCCCGCCATCAGGTCCTTGAGGACATCCATTGGCTTCATGGCTGCCTGTTCTTCCTTGGTGGTTTGAGCGGAGGCTGCGCCGATGACGAGAAGGGATACCAAGGCACCCAAACCCAAAGCGCGAAATGCTCCCGCTCCCTGCAATGTCGAAGCAACTGAATTCATGACCCTTACCCATTGCACGGAATCGGGGGCGCAAAAGTAAAATCGGATGCACTCCATTCGATTTTTTGCAAGTCACTGGAAACAAGCAGCTAACCCGGAAATTTCATGAAACCTCGGTCTGCGGCTTGTCCTTGTCGATGATGCCTGCGTTCTCCTCGAAAACGCAGTTGGACAGAGTGTCAACTCAGCCCGAACCGCGTTTTCAGCGTCGGCCTTGGCAACATCGAGAATTCCTGCGCCTCGCCCACGAGAATCATGAAAGATCCGGGCTAACAAGATTCCAAATGGTCCATAACTTCCGCGATCCGCGATTGCTCCACGCGAATGAAGATTTCCTGCAAGCCCTTGGCGCTCTGCATCACCGCCTTGATCCCACCCGCCATTTCGCGCTGCACCCGCATCGAACCCGTAGCCGCATCACTGCCCAGCGATTTCCCTCCATAGGATCGCCCGATGATGACTCCGCTGACTCCATCCAGTGCCTCGATGCGGGCGATCAGGTCACGACACTCCTTGGATGTCGATTGATGGCGACCGCGCTTGGGCATGATGTGGGAAGTGCTGGGGATGCTGTTAAGCTGCCTCCTTCGCCAGGAGAGTTACGGCAAGCCCTGCTGCGCACGACCACCCTTCGTCAAGGCTAAGGAGGCCAGGCCGAAGGGAGTGCAAGTGCAGGGAGTGCAAGCGGCTGTAGTTCAGGCGTGCGCTCCGACGGCACCGGGCAGGGGCCCGTCATCGTCGCGCTTGCCTTCCTTTTCGGGGTCCGACTTGCTCTTCTCCTTGGGTTCATCGGGAACCGGCGGCGGCTTGGGGGCGCTGGGCGGATTCTTCATCTCGCCGTGGTCAATGATGTCCTGCAGGTGGCTGGCATCGAGGGTTTCGTACTCGAGCAGAGCCTTGGCAATCAATTCGACGGTATCCTTGTTCTCGGTCAGGATGCGCTCGGCTTCGGCATAGGCCTCGTCGATGAAGCGCTTGATTTCGGCGTCAATCAGCTGAGCGGTCTCATCCGAGTAGTTGGGGGACTTGCTGCCACCCATGTCACGGGCGAGGAAGACCGGCTGGTCCCCTTCCCCGTATTCGACCATGCCGAGCTTGTCGCTCATGCCCCATTCGCAAACCATGTTGCGGGCGAGCTGGGTGGCTTGGCGAATGTCGCCGGAAGCGCCATTGGAGACGTCGTCACTGTGGAAGGCTTCGGCAATGCGGCCCCCCATGGTGACAATCAGGTTGGCGAGCGCTTCCTTCTTCTGAGTCGAGTACTTGTCGCCGTCGGGCAGGTACATGGTGGCACCCAGGTAAGGTCCGCGCGGAATGATGGTCACCTTGTGCAGCGGACTGGTGTGCTCCACCACCATGTTGAGGTAGGCGTGACCGGCTTCGTGCCAAGCAGTGCCGACCTTTTCCTTGTCGGACATGGCCAAGCTGCGGCGCTCCCGGCCCCAGCGCACCTTGTCGCGGGCCTCTTCCATTTCGGCGAGGGTGACGGCACTGAGTCCACGACGGGCGGCTAGCAGGGCGGACTCGTTGACCAGATTGGCCAGTTCCGCACCCGAGAAACCGGGAGTTCCCTTGGCGACCACGCTGAGGTCGACACCGGCAGCGAGTTTGATCTTCTTGACGTGAACGCGCAGGATTTCCTCGCGGCCATTGACGTCAGGCAGGGAAACCGTGACCTGGCGGTCGAAGCGGCCGGGGCGCAAGAGCGCGGGATCGAGCACATCGGGACGGTTGGTGGCGGCGATGATGATCACCCCTTCCTGGGTGTCAAAGCCGTCCATTTCGACCAGCAGCTGGTTGAGCGTCTGTTCGCGCTCATCGTGGCCACCGCCCATGCCGTGACCGCGGTGACGACCCACCGCATCAATTTCATCGATGAAAATCAGGCAGGGCGCGTGCTTCTTGCCCTGTTCGAACATGTCGCGAACGCGCGAGGCGCCCACACCGACAAACATTTCGACGAAATCGGAACCCGAAATCGAGAAGAAGGGCACGTCCGCCTCGCCAGCGATGGCGCGGGCGAGCAGGGTCTTGCCGGTGCCCGGGGCGCCGACCATGAGGATGCCCTTGGGAATGGAGCCACCGAGCTTCTGGAACTTCTTGGGATCCTTGAGGAAGTCGACAATTTCAAAGAGCTCCTCCTTGGCTTCCTGGATGCCGGCGACGTCCTTGAAGGTGACCTTGTTGCGGTCGAGGGTGAGCATGCGCGCCTTGCTCTTGCCAAAGGACATGGCGCCCCGTCCGGCCGACTTCATCTGGTGACGGAAAAGGAAGAAGAGGATGACGATGATCAGCAGGAAAGGCAGGAAGGTCATCAGGGCTCCCTTGAGGTAGTCCTTCTTGCGATCGTATTGGGCGTTGTCCTTGACCAGTTCGCGCAGTTCCTCGGTCTGGAGCATGGAGGAGACCTTCACGCGGAAGGGATAGGGATCCATGGGCTCACCCTTCTTCTTGCCTTCCTTGTACTTGGGGGTGACGAGATTGGTCGGTTGGTAGCGGATGCCGGTGATCAGCGCGTCATCGCTCTTGTTGCTGGTGGTGATCTTGAGCTTGGGGTCGTGCTTCTCGGTGGAGTCGAGTTGGCCCAGTGCCTTGTAACGGCGGATGTCGGCCAGCGTGAGGGTCTCGACATCGGCTGCGGCCTCCTCGGCAATGGGCTCGGTTTCAATCGGAACGCCTTCCCCGAGAATGTCGCGGATGACCTCGCCCTGCAGCTCGAAGTTGACCGGCGCGCGGAACGGCACAGGTTTGTAATCCACCTCTTTGCCTTCGGGCGCCACCTTCTTGGGCTCGATCCAACCCTCGATGGTCGCATCGTAGGAAGTGTCGGTGGTGAACACATTGAGCGGCTTCTTCTCGTTGCCGACAATCACCCGGCCCTGGTCCCAGGCCTGCTTGAACTCGGAATACTTGAGGGATTTTTTGTCGCCCTCTGCGTAGGGGTTGTAAATGGCGAGTGCCAGGATCATCAGGGCGATGGAAAACAGCACAATCATGCGCCAGTTGAAGCCCGAGGGCTCGGGAGAACCCTGATTCTGGCTACGCGGATCCTTGGGTGGCTGGGAATCTGACATGTTGAGTAAAAAAAACCGGGCAGCCGACTGTGCGCATTTGTCGCGAAAAACAGCAGTCGGAGCGTCCCGGAGACGAGTCACGATAACCTACCCCCGTCAAATGCAAACCCCTTTTTTGCCCGCATTCCGTGAGCTTGCGGGGGCCGCAGGACTTGGTTTAGATCATCGCAGTGAAGCGACTTCCGAGCCAAACCGCCCTCGCCGCCCGGCGCTGGCGGCGCACCCTGACGCGCCGGATCCTGCGCTTGGTTCCCGGAGTCGGACGGTTGCGTTCACTCCGCCCCGGTCCCGATTCCCAGGTGGGCGAACTCGTCGATGCCTTTGCTGCCTTTGCCATGCTCGATGGCGAACTCAGCCCGGTGGAGGCCGACCTCATCCTCGACCTGCTCCACAGCTCCTTTCCCGAGGTCGATCACCACTGGATGCAGCGCCGGGTGCGCCGGGCGGTGCGCAATCCCAAGCCCCTCAACAGCCTCGCCCTCCAGTTGCGCGAGACCTACCAGGAGGAAGACAAGCTCTCGCTCGGCCTCCAGCTCTTCACCTTGGTCGATGCCGCGGGCCGTTCCGAGCGCAACCGGGCCTCCTTTGAAACCTTCATGAAGCGCCTCGGCCATCCGGAATTCGGTTCGGCCATCATTCGGGAAATGCAGGGCGTGGCTGACGATCCAAAAACGCCCGATGACCCCGACTCCGCGCCCCTGCCCTTCGAGCGCCTGGTTTTCGGCCACGGCGAGGTCGACGTCGAGTTGCCCGAGGAAGCCAAGGATCACGAATTCCGTGTCTACCGCAGCCACGGCCTGATCCTGATCCGCAACACCGGCAATCAGCCCCTCTGGAACCGCGGTCGCCAGGTGGCCACCGGGTCCTTCCTGCGCATGCGCGAGCGCCAGCCCCTGGTCATTCCCGGATGGACCATCACCCACGAAGACCTCGTCTTTTTCCTCGACGTCAAGCGCACCGACATCTGGCCCACCATCTACCTCGAGCCGGGCCAGCAGGGCTTCAACGCCGAGCGCAGCCGCAGCCGTGCCAGCCGGGTGCGGATTCGCTTCGGCCTGAAGGTTCACATCAAGGTCCTGGCCGAGACCAAACTGCGCATCGACCAGAAGACGGAGGCGCGCCCCGAGGAGCGCATCACCTGCTCCCACCATTCCATCCTCAGCGACGATTCGGGCTTCCGGCTCTCGCTCCACGCCCTGCGGCGCATGGCCATGCAATCGGGCAGCCGTTTCCGACTCAACAACGAGCGCCTGCAATACCGCGTCTCCAACGACCCGAACCGGATCGGCCGCGGTGACCTGCTCATCGGCCAGAATCTCGCCCCGACCTGCCTGCTCCACATTCATTACGACGCCAGCGAACAGCTTGGCCAACTCGAGATCCTCACCCAGGAAGGCCCCATCCGGGTGGATGGCGTTACGGTCCGCCAGCGCGCGACCCTCAGGGACGGGGCGCTCATCCGGCTCTCGGGGCGCCAGGCCGTGCGTTGCCGCTTCAGCGAGGGCTTCCTCGATGAGGAGCGCAACCTCATCGAGTCCCTGCGCGTCGAGAACCTGACCCACGACTTCGGCAAGGGCCAGCGCGCGCTCGACCACATCGACTTCGAAGTCGAGCGCGGCGAGATGCTCTGCATCATCGGGCCCAGCGGATGCGGCAAGAGCACCCTGCTCTCCACCCTCTCCGGGCAGAAGCGTCCGAATGGTGGACGCATTCGCTTCAACGGGCTCTCGCTCTACCACAATCGCCGCAAGCTGGTGCCCTTCGTCGCCTACATGCCGCAGGAGGAGGCACTCAACCCCCAGCTCACGGTCCGCGAACACCTGCGTTTTGCCAGTACGGTGCGGCGTCCCGCCCAGTCCTTTGCCGAACACGAGCGCCGGGTCGACGGCATTCTGGCTGAACTCGGACTGCAGGCCATTGCCAACCGTCGGGTCGGCCAACCCGGCGAGAAGTCGCTCTCGGGAGGCGAGCGCAGTCGGCTCAACCTGGGACTCGATCTGGCCAGCCGAGCCGAGGTCTTCCTGTTTGACGAACCCATTTCCGGACTTTCCTCCAAGGACTCCGAGCACGTCGCTGAAACCCTGCGCTCCCTCGCCCAGGAAAAAATCGTGATCGCCTCGCTCCATCGTCCGGGCGCCCAGGTCCTGGGTCTTTTCGACAAGGTGCTGCTGCTCGATGGCGGAGGATCAGTCGCCTTCTTCGGCACGCCCAAGGGCATGGTCGAGTATTTCCGCCAGGCCTGCGAGGAACTCGACATTCTTCACCCCTCGGTGAAGTCCGAAGCACCCCTCGGTGCCGACTTCGTCTTCGACGTGCTTGAAATTCCACTCAGCGGAGCCAATACCGGCACGACCCGCCGCTTTCCGGCAAGTTTCTGGCAGGAGCGCTTCGAGGGCAAAACGCTGATGCGCTCCCTCAAAGCCGATCCTGCTCCCATTTCCCGGCCACCCAACCGCAGCCGTCAATTGCCGGCACCCCGTCTCAGCGGTCGCCGCCTGCACTCCATCTTTGCGGTCTTCGTGACCCACTTCATGCGCTCCTTCACCTCGAAGTTTCGCAACCGGGGCACTTTCTACAGCACCTGCCTTGAAGCACCACTACTGGCCGCGCTGGTTTCCATCACCCTGCGCTCTTCACCGAGCGGCAAGTATGAGTTCGTCAGCGCCCTGCACATCCCGGCCTACCTCTTCCTGAGTGCCACCGTCGCCATGTTCCTGGGCCTGACCAACTCGGCCACCGAAATCCTGCGCGACCGCCCCACCCTGCGCCGCGAGCGCAACTGCCAGCCGGGTGCGAGTTCCTACATCCTTGCCAAGTTCATGGCCCTCGGCCTGCTCGCCTCGCTGCAGTGCCTGGTCTATCTGATCATCGGCAACCACTTTCTCGAAATCGAGGGCATGCTGCTGAATCACTGGGGCTGGATGAGCCTGACGGCCTGGGCGGGCACCGCCATGGCCCTGGTGGTCTCTGCCATCGTCCGTTCAGAGAGGGCTGCCCTCACCTCCGTGCCCCTGCTGCTGGTGCCCCAGATGCTCTTGGCCGGGGCCCTCGTTCCCTATCATGAAATGAACCGGGGACTGTTTGAAAACGCCAGCCAGATCCGGGAAAAGGGCGGCGTGCCGGTTCCGGCGAGGATCATGCCGCTGCGCTACGCCTATGAGGGCATGGTGGTCACCCAGGCCGTTCGCAATCCCTTCGAGGTCGAGCGTGTCCGGCTGCAACGCCGGGTCGATCGCTTGCGCTACAGCAAGAAAGCACCGAGCGAAGAGGAACTGGACCGCTTCGAGCTGATCAAGGATGGCCTGCGCCGTCTGCTCGCTTCCGGCGCCAGCAATCTCGATGACGCCGAGGATCTCGTGCGAAGCATCCGCCGCGCTGCCATCAACGGCACGCGCCTCGAACTCGAAAGCCTGGAGCTCTGGCCCGAGGGCGATGAGAAGGCCCGACCCACATCCGAGTTCTTCGTCAACCAGCGCATCGACCTGATGATCCGCGAGGCCGAAACCTTCCGCAACGACTATCGCAACCAGACCTACCGCGACGTCTTCCTGGCCCTGCGCAAGCCCCTGCCCTGGATGAATGGCAAGCCGCTGCCGGGTGCCAAGCAAGGCATCGAGGACAGTTTCGTGGAGCGCGCCAACGACCCGAACACCCTCGAGACTCTCAAATACTGCGCCTTCGTATTGCTGCTGCTGATTGGTGGCTGTCTCAGCATTGCCACCTACACCGTCTCCAGACAGAACCGACTGACGAAGTAGGTCGCGCTGCACGCGCTGTTCCTAGTTCTTGGTTTCTGGTTCTTAGTTGGCGGCTTCGCCGCTGTCCTAGGTCCTAGGTCCCAGCGAATGCACCCTAAGAAGGTCTGGGTCTGTCTTCACCGAAGGCCATGAACGACTCGACAAAAGATCTCTAACTCTCTAGATCACTACATTTAGAGAGCGTTCTCTACATCTAGTGAAAAATCTCTAATACTAGAGACCTAGAGAGGTTGCTCAATAACACTGTTCTCCTAGAAATTGAAATCAAGCCTATTCATTGCAATTACAGCTATCGCTCTAGCGTCTTGCGCTCCGAGAGTGGATAAGCCGACAGGCCAAAATATTGAGGAGCTAGGCGCTGAATCGGTCCCCGCGGAGCCAAGAGTTCCTGCGGAATGGAGGTCAGAGAATTTTTCTACAATAGTCGGATATCGTTTTAGAATACCCGGTATAGGAGAAGAGGGTTCATCAGACGTTTTCACGCTTTGCCGCAACAACCAAATCAACACTAAGCTGCTGGGTAAATATCAAGAGGCCAAAAGTCATTTAACACCAAAGCAAAGCAATAGGTTGTTGAGCGCTATCTTCTCTGAAGGAGAGGCCTTGCCTCACGTTGCCTGTTATATCCCTCACCATATTTTCATTTTCTATGATGATGCTGGAGAGGCTAAACGAGCTATCGAGGTATGCTTTGAATGTAATGGTGTTCACACGGTTCCGGCACTAAGTGAAGGACAGTGGAGAAAACATGATCTGGTGCAGTTGGCACATCTATCCTCGGAATTGGGAATATGGCCACATGATAAAAACGTTGATCAGTATGTGCCGGTATTCACAGAAGAATATTTTGAGAGACAAAAGGCTTCTGAATCAAAAGAAGGAGAACAATAAAGGGTGCTGCGGAGGCTGAGGCACGAAGCCTCCGGCTGCGCCCAGTGGTTGAACAAGCCCGAAGCGACGGGCGAGGTCGCTTTATGCGTTTTGTATTTGCCCCGGTCTGGTTGGAGGTGACCCGGGTGTCCGAGGATTGACCGCCGGGAGCTGTGTCGCAGGCGCTTGAGTCGAGCCCACGAGCCAATGGGGCCTGCCGCTGCGCACCGGATCGCTCGACATGATGCCCAATGAGGTTGATTTCGCGTAAGCGCCCAACAGAACCCCTC
>JAWVYP010000024.1:0-17595 GCA_033722655.1 Akkermansiaceae bacterium
CATATGCTGATGAGTTGACCGACGCTCAACTGAAGTTCCTGTACCACGCACGTCAGGAGCGCGAGCGGATGAAACAACGTAAGGCAAAGCAAAATCGACCAAACACCAGCTTCTAACATATACCACTAACTTATGGCAACATTCGGACAAGGCGTTAAGATTGATATTGAGCTTGAGGCTCATACCAATAAGGCTCTTACTGAGATTGGAGGAGCGCTCACTCAAATCAAGGCTAGTGCCAACTCTCTCGAAGGCGAACTCGATGAAGAGGGTCAGCAGGCAATCGAGGAGATGCACCGGCAGATGCGTGACCGAATCCTCGAACAGATGAAGGGGCGGGCCGCTCCCGATGCCTTGCTCGATCCCGAAGGCGGCGAACTCGATATTGAACAGAACGCCATCATCCGCTTGAAGGACGGAAACGGCAGCATCGAGTTTTCAACCAAGAACGGCGAAACCCAGCTGACTGCCCGCGACAAGGACAACGAAATTGAGTGGCAGGGCCCCTGGAACAACGAGGAAGACAAGGCCAAGGCGCCCGAAGACATCCGCGAACGCGCCAAAAAACTCAAGGCAGGCGGCGCCCATGGCATCCATTTGAAATTCAATCATGGCGGCGCGTTGGTGCCACCCAGGGAATAATTGTTTTGCAGCTGTGTGAAGGGATGCCCCCGCATTGGTCTTGCCGATGCGGGGGCATTTTTTGGCGGCCACGCTGCGGTCATGGGTTCTCGGTGGCCCCAAGGCCAAGCACCTCTTGACACTCTAGGAGTTACATCGGGGCGGCCCCATTTAGCTTTAACAGCCAGCCATTGCCCTTAGATTCAAAAGTTACCATGAGCATACGATCAAATTCCCTGAATGTCCTCTTCCTGACCGTGCTGGCATCCCCGAGCTGGGCCGCTGAGCCTCCTCAGGAGGAAGCTGTTCCAACTGCCGCAGATGGGAAAAAACCGGTCGCCGAGGCGGCCCGTGCCGATCAGGACGCCGTGAATCCTGCGTATCTTGGCATGGTCAGTGCCCCCATCCCCGAGGTGCTTACAGCCCATCTGGGCGTGCGCAATGGAGAGGGCGTCCTCGTGCGATCCGTCCTGGCCGATGGTCCAGCCGACAACGCTGGCCTGCAAACCAATGACGTCATTCTCTCCATTGCTGGCAGACCTGCATTTTCGCCTGAGGACGTCGAAAAGACCATTCTCTCCCACCAGCCCGGCGAAACGATCAAGATCGGGCTCATCCAACATGGCGAAGGCCTGGAATTGGATGTCACCCTCGGTGAACTTACCGATCGCGTGGCCCGATTGGACCGTCGCATGAGGCACGGACCCAATGCCAACGATTTTCTCAAGTCGGTCGTCAGGGCGTCCATAAGAACGAGTGGCCCGGAAGGCGTCATTGAGCTTTCCATCGAAGACGGAGACACCCATCTGATCGCTCGTGACAAAGGTGGCGAGCTTCAACATGAGGGCCCCTGGAACGACGAAGAGGACTGGGCCGCTGCGCCCGAGGGCGTTCGCAAACGCGCGCAAGAAGCCATCAAGAATTGGGCGGTACGCAGGAACTTGGTGATGCCCCCCGACGGCAAGCAGGTGCCCCTTGCCCAATAAACCGATTGCATTGTTGTTGGACACTTTCCCGCATTGGCCTGGCCAATGCGGGAATTTTTTTTGTGCTCCACAAATCTCTCCGCCGGATTTAGCGGGCCATTCCATCCAGCTCCAGCAGCCGCTTCATGGCCTCCACCTCACCGAGCAAGCGGTCTAGCCCGGAAATTTCATGAAACCTCGGTCTGCGGCTTGTCCCTCCCGATTTTGCCTGCGTTTTCAGCGTCGGCCTTGGCAACATCGAGAATTCCTGCGCCTCGCCCACGAGAATCATGAACGATCCGGGCTAGAACTTGCGAATCAGCGTATCCACCCGGTAGCGCTCATCCGGCTCTGGATGATCCATGGTGAAGTGCAAGCCCCGTGACTCCTTGCGGCGCAGAGCACATTCGACGATGAGGCTTGCCACGGTGACGAGATTGCGCAGCTCGAGGATGTCCGAGTTGACGCGGTGGCCCCAGTAGAACTCCTTCACCTCGCGCTTGAGGTTTTTGACCCGGGCCGCAGCACGGCGCAGGCGGTTGTCGGTGCGTGAAATGGAGACGTAGTCCTGCATCAGCCGGCGGATCTCGTCCCAGTTGTGGTAGATGACCACCAGTTCGTCGGGCTCGGCGGTGTCGCCGTGCTCCCATTCGGGAATCTCGGGAGGAGTGCCAACCTCCTTGCCCGGCGGGTAGAGGCGCATGATCTCATCCAGCGCGTTGCCCGCCACCACGGCCGCTTCCAGCAGCGAGTTGGAAGCCAGGCGGTTGGCTCCGTGCAAGCCAGTACAGGCAACCTCTCCCACCGCAAACAGGCCGCGAATGTTGGTCTTGCCGGTGACATCGGTCTTGAGCCCTCCGCATTGGTAGTGGGCTGCCGGCACCACGGGAATCGGTTCCTTTTCACAGTCGAGACCGAACTTGAGCAGGGTCTCATGGATGTAGGGAAAGTGCTGCCTCATGTAACCCTCCGGCTTGTGGGTCACGTCCAGATAGACACAGGGTGCACCCGTGCGCTTGATCTCCCAGTCGATGGCGCGTGCCACGATGTCGCGGGGTGCAAGCGAACCGCGCTCATCGATTTCCTTGATGAAATCCTCTCCCTTGGAATTGATGAGAATCCCCCCTTCCCCGCGCACCGCTTCGCTCACCAGGAAGGAGCGGGCTTCGGGACCCTCCGCTCCGGGGTTGTAGAAGCAGGTCGGATGGAACTGGATGAACTCCATGTTGGCCACCGCTGCCCCGGCACGCCATCCGAGGGCGACGCCGTCACCGGTCGCGGAATCGGGATTGGTCGTGTAGAGGTAGACCTTGCCACAGCCGCCCGTGCAGAGCACCACGCGGTCCGAGCGCATGACCGCAACTTCGCCGCTGGCCTTGTCCAGGACGTAGGCACCCAACACGCGGTCCACTGCAACCGCCCCCAGCTTGGAGGTGGTGATGAGATCGATGGCGAAATGCTCCTCGAGCAGGGTGATGTTGGGCTCGGCCCGGACAGCCTCGATCAAGGCGCGGGCCACCTCGCGGCCGGTGGTGTCCTTGGAGTGCAGGATGCGGCGATGGCTGTGACCGCCTTCCTTGCCGAGATGGTAGTGATCGCCCTCGCGGTCGAATTTCACGCCACGCTCGATGAGCAACTGGGCGGCGACTCCACCCTTGGAAATGATTTCACGCACCACGGCCTCGTCACAGAGACCGGCGCCGGCATCGAGGGTGTCGGCGATGTGCTTCTCCTCATCGTCGCCACGGTCGCGTAGGTCCTGGGGCAGCACCGAGGCGATCCCACCCTGGGCCCAGGCGGTGTTGGACTCGTGGGTCTTGCCCTTGGAAATGACGGTCACCTTGCCGTGGCGGCAGGCCTCCAGCGCAAAGCTGAGGCCGGCGATGCCGGTGCCGATGACGAGGAAGTCGGAACTCATGGAGAAAAACCCGCGCAGGTGGTGGGGACGGGCAGGTTGAGCACTGCCGCAGCCATGCGAAAGCAAAATTCCAGTATGCGGCTTGACCCTGGAACTGGCCGCATCCACCACTAGCCCATGAGCTTGTTTGTGACCGGCACCAACACCGATGTGGGCAAAACCTACGTCACCCGCCTCATCCTCCAGGGCTTGCGCGAACAGGGTGTGGACGCCGTCGGCTTCAAGCCCATCTCCTGCGGCGGGCTGGAGGACAGCGAGATCCTCGCCGAGGCCAGCGGCGGGTTGCCGGTAGACGTGGTCAATCCGGTCCAGCTGCAGAATGCCGTGGCTCCCCACGTCGCCTGCATGCTCGAAAATCGGGAAATCGACCCGCAGCAACTGGTCGAGGCCTACCACCAACTTGCCGCCAAGCACGAGGTGGTGCTGATCGAGGGCGCAGGGGGCTGGGAGGTCCCGATTTCGGCAGATTACCGCATTTCCGACCTCGCCCGCGACATTGGCCTGCCGGTGCTGCTGGTGACCGGCAACCAGTTGGGAGCCATCAACCACACCCTGCTCAGCGTGGCTGCCATCCAGTCCAAGGGGCTGGACTGCAAGGGAATCGTGCTCAACCAACTGGTCGACGAACTCGACACCGCCATGATCACCAACAAGGGCATTCTCGAGGAACTCAGCGGGGTTCCGCTACTCGACCACCTCATCCACGGCCAGGATTTCATCGATGATGAAGTGCTGGCTTGCGCTAAAGGCTGATCTTGCTCAGGGTGTCAGCGCTCGCATCCTATTCATGCCCGCAAAGAACTTTCACGTCCGCCAAGCCGCGGTGTCCGCGCTGCGCGCCTGGGCCAAGGGACAAGACTACGCCGAGAGCCTCATCGAGCGCCACGCCAGTCGGCGGCAGCTGGGCAGCTCCGACCGCAAGCTGCTGCAGGCCATCCTCTACACTGTGCTGCGCAACCGCAGCCTGCTCGACCACTGGATCAGCAAGCTGCGCAAGGGCAAGCTCGACCCGGAAACCCGCGATGTGCTGCGCGTCGGTCTTTGCCAGACGCTGCTCCTTGGCCTGCCCGACCACGCTGCGGTCAACGAGACCGTCGAAGCGGGCAAGGCGGCCGTGCGTGGCCTGATCAATGCCGTGCTGCGCCGCTCCATCCAGATGCGTGAGCAACTGCTTGCCGAGGTCGACAAATTGCCCGCGCCCATTGCCCACTCCCACCCCGAATGGCTCTACAAGCGCTGGAAGAATGCCTACGGCAAATCGGCCGCGCTGGAACTGATGAAGTGGGACAATCTGCCCTCGGCAGTGACTTTCCGCACCAATCCGCTGGCCCCGCCAATCGAGGGCGAGCTGCCCGGCTCTCCCGTGGAGGGTGCCGAGGATTTCTACCGGTTGAAGGGCAAGCTGCCACGCGATCTACTGGCCAGTGGCTCCATCTACATCCAGGACCCCGCCACCCGCCACTGCGTCGAACTCCTCGAGCCCAAGGCCGGCGAGGCCGTGCTCGATGCCTGTGCGGCCCCCGGCGGCAAGGCCTTCCTGATTGGCGCGGCCATGGGTACTGGCGCCACTCTCACCTGCACCGACTCCAATCCCAAGCGCCTCCCGCGCCTCAAGGACAACCTTGAGCGCCTGCATTTGGGTGACGCCACCATCCAGGAACACGACTGGACCCAAGCCGCGCCAAGCGAGTGGCACGAGGCCTTCGACGCCATCCTCCTGGATGTCCCCTGCTCCAACACGGGCGTGATTCGCCGCCGGGTCGACGTCCGTTGGCGCCTCAAGCCTCTCGACATCGAAACCATCCGCGAAACCCAGCTCGCCATCCTCAACAATGCCCTGGCCTGCCTGCGCCCCGGTGGACGCATCGTCTACTCGACCTGTTCCATCGAGGACTCCGAGAACCGCGATCTCGTTCGTGAATTCCTCGAACTGCATCCCGACCTTCATCTCGTCAACGATCGCCGCATCCTGCCCTTCGAGCACCAGACGGATGGCGCCTATGCGGCACGCATCGAGCGCAAGGCATGAACATCGAGCACAAGGCACGGAAGTTTCTGATTCCGAAATACAACGAGCTCGCGTTGTTTTTGATGAGCGTTTCGATTCTGACTCTCTTCATCCTCGATGCTCAACTGCGCTACCACTTTCAGGAATTCATCAGCGATGACCGATACGACCCCCGCATCTACCTCGCCGCACTCTTCTTCACCCTCGGCATCGTTTACTCGATTTATCACATCTTCACCCACCGCAGCAAAGGTGAGTGGGAGAAGACCTGCATGTTGTTCTTTGCGGTTTTCGTCAACGCAATCTCTGGCATCAGCGCAGGATTGCACGTGCTTGAGCAGGACGGAATCAACCCCTTGGCGATTTTCCCCCTGTGGAACCTGGCCAACGGCCTGCTGCTGATTTTCATGTATCGCTTCGAATTCATTCGAGAGGAAACCTCCATCATCGATGACAACGCGAATTTCATCCAGGCCGCCATCGGACTGATGATTGTCGGCGTGGTGATTGTCATCAGCCGCCACTTCTTCGAGCTCCATTGGTCCCTGACCTTCTCCATGTGCGTGGCCTACTCCAGCAACTTCGACCGGCTGCTCCAATTCGCTCTCAACGGCAAACAGGGCGCATGAGCCAACTTCCCATCCCACTCCTCCGAAACACGATGCGACCAAAACAGCCCGCATCTGGCACATGCCATGACAGACCGTAAATCCAGCTTCAGGCTATTCCCTCGCTACAACGAGCTCTCGCTGTTCCTGATCGCGGCGACCATTCTCGCGCTCTACCTGATCGATCCCAAACTGCGATCCGAATTCCAATTGTTGACCTCGGGTCAGCACCTCAATGCCTCCTTGCCGCTGTGCCTGATCTTCGTTGGTCAGGGAATCCTCTTCACCTTCATCCACCTCTTCACCACCGATTACAAGAAGCGCTACGAGAAGTTCTGCATGCTTTTCTTTGCCGTGTTCGTCAACGTGGTCGCAAGTGGCGCGGCGGGCATTCATTTCTTCATGCAGGAGGTTCATCCGCTATTCATCCTGCTGCCCCTCTGGAACTTCGCCAGTGCCGGACTCCTGCTTTGCACCTTGGGCCTTACCCTGATCAGCGGTGGTGACCTCGATCGGGTCGACGCCTCCATCGAAGACGACGACGCCACGCTTCCCCAAGCCCTGATCGGCCTGCTCATCCTCGGCGCACTGATCGCCATCATGCATTGGGGATTTCAGCTCTACTGGGCACTGACATTCTCCGCCTGCACGGCCTACATCGGCCACATCGACCGCTGGCTGCAGTTGCGCATGGCGGGAAAGAGAGGCTTAAGCTGACCCCGGAGGGGTCACGGAATTTAGCCGGTGGTGAAACCACCGGAATACGAGCACACCCTATCGGAGAGCCCCGGAGGGGCGACGGAAAAGCCATCAGCCCATGACCTCTTCCGGCGCCCCTTCAGGGCGCTGATCTTATTGAACATTCACAACCGGTGGTTTCACCACCGGCTAAATTCCGATGCCCCGCTGGGGCATGCTTTGGTTCCGGGGCGGACTAAAGTCCGCGCTCCATCAGCAGAAGCCCAGCTTTGCGCTCTTCTCTGCGAACTCTGCGCCTCTGCGTTTCGATCCATCATAAAAAACGCCCGGGCGGTTGAACCACCCGGGCGCTTCCTAGAACGCGAATTCTCAAAAACGCTTAGTAACGGTAGTGGTCCGGCTTGTAGGGACCTTCCGGTTGCACGCCGATGTAGTCGGCTTGCTCCTTGGTGAGCTTGGTCAGCTTGGCGCCGATCTTCTCCAAGTGGAGACGGGCGACTTCCTCGTCGAGGTGCTTGGGCAGGACCTTGACCTCACCTGGCAGGTAGCTGTCCTTGTTCTGCCACAGATCGATCTGAGCGAGCGTCTGGTTGGCGAAGCTGTTGGACATCACGAAGCTCGGGTGGCCGGTGGCACAGCCGAGGTTCAGGAGGCGACCCTCGGCCAGGACGACGACGCCGTGTCCGTCGGGGAACACCCAGCGGTCGACCTGCGGCTTGATGTTGAGCTTGGTCACGCCTTCGGCCTTCTCGAGCGGATCGACTTGGATCTCGTTGTCGAAGTGGCCGATGTTACAGACGATGGCCTGATCCTTCATCTTCTCCATGTGCTCGAGGCGGATGATGTCGAAGTTGCCGGTGGTGGTGACGTAGATGTCGCCCCAACCGAGGGTGTCCTCGACGGTGAGCACGCGGAAGCCTTCCATGGCGGCCTGCAGGGCACAGATCGGATCGATCTCGGTCACCACAACCTGAGCACCCTGGCCCTTGAGGGCCTGAGCACAGCCCTTGCCGACGTCGCCGTAACCGCAGACCACGGCAACCTTGCCGGAGATCATCACGTCGGTGGCACGCTTGATGCCGTCGACCAGGGACTCGCGGCAACCGTAGAGGTTGTCGAACTTGGACTTGGTCACCGAGTCGTTGACGTTGATGGCGGGGACCAGCAGCTTGCCTTCCTTGGCCATCTGGTAGAGGCGGTGGACACCGGTGGTGGTTTCTTCGGACACACCCTTCCACTCCTTGACGATTTCATGGAAGATGCCGGGCTGCTCCTCCTTGATCTTCTTTAGAAGGTTCTTGATGACCTGCTCCTCCTTGGAGGCGGAAGGTGTGTCGATCCAGTCGGAGCCGTTTTCCATTTCGTAGCCCTTGTGGATGAGCAGGGTCGCGTCACCGCCGTCGTCGACAATGAGTTGCGGGCCCTTGCCGCCCGGGAACTGGATGGCCTGCCAGGTGCACCACCAGTATTCCTCGAGGGTCTCGCCCTTCCAGGCGAAGACGGGAGTGCCGGCCGCAGCAATTGCGGCAGCGGCGTGGTCCTGGGTGGAAAAGATGTTGCAGCTCACCCAGCGCACATCGGCGCCGAGTTCGTTGAGGGTTTCGATGAGCACCGCAGTCTGGATGGTCATGTGCAGCGAGCCCATGATTCGCACGCCCTCGAGCGGCTTTTCAGGGCCATATTTGGCGCGGGTGGCCATCAAGCCGGGCATCTCGTGCTCGGCAATGTCGATTTCCTTGCGACCAAAGTCGGCCAATCCAATATCGGCGACCTTGTAGTCGAGTTTTTCTTCAGTAGCGGTAGTGCTCATAATGTGTGTGTCGTTTGGCTTTCTTCAGTGATTCTTGCAGTAAACATCAGTCGCATGACTCCCATGGGTCCCATTTCAATAGGCCTTCTCACTTGAGGGCCTTCTTGAGGGCCGAAACCTTGTTTGTTTTCTCCCAGGGCAGATCGCAGTCTTCCTTGCCGAAGTGGCCGTAGTTGGTCGACTTGGAATAAATCGGGCGCAGCAGCTTGAGTTGATCCACGATGTCGGCCGGCTTGAAGGAAAAGACCTTGAGCACTGCCTTGAGGATCTTGGCATCAGTGGTGATCCCCGTGCCGAAGGTGTCGATGTGGACGCTGACCGGAAGCGGATGGCCGATGGCGTAGGCAAACTGCAGCTCACACTTGCTGGCGAGGCCGGCAGCGACCACGTTCTTCGCCACCCAACGCGCCATGTAGGCCGCAGAGCGGTCGACCTTGGAGGGATCCTTGCCGGAGAAGGCACCGCCCCCGTGACGGCCGCTGCCGCCATAGGTATCGACGATGATCTTGCGGCCGGTCAGCCCGGAATCCCCCTGCGGACCACCAATGACGAAATTGCCGGTGGGGTTGATCAGGAACTCGGTCTCGTCGTCGATCATCTTGCTGGGCAGAACCTTTTTGATGACCTTCTCGATGCAGAACTTTTCAATGGTCGAGTGGGCGATGCCGTCGGCGTGCTGGGTGGAGATGACCACGTTGACGATGCGCTTGGGCTTGCCGTCGACGTATTCCACCGACACCTGGGTCTTGGCATCGGGACGCAGCCAGCGAGCCTGCTTGCCGCCCTTGCGAATGCGGGTCAACTCGCGGCCGAGGCGGTGCGCATACATGATGGCAGCCGGCATGAGCTCGGGCGTTTCGTCGCAGGCGTAACCGAACATGATGCCCTGGTCGCCTGCGCCCTGCTCAGCGGTCTTCTTGCCCTTGGCCTTGGCAGCGTCCACGCCCTGGGCAATGTCGGGTGATTGGCTGGTGAGCAGGTTGGTGATGAACACACTGTCAGCGTGGAAGACATCGTCCTCGTTGATGTAGCCGATCTCGACGATGGCTTCGCGGATCACCTTCTCGATATTGAAGGCCGCGCTGATGGGCTTGCCGCCCAGCTTGGGAATGGTGATTTCACCACCGACAATGACCTGGTTGCTTTTGACAAAGGTTTCGCAGGCCACGCGGCTGGTCTTATCCACCTTGAGACAGGCATCGAGGATGGCGTCGGAAATGGTATCACAGACTTTGTCGGGATGGCCTTCGCCAACCGACTCGGAAGAAAAAATAAAGGTTCTCATTCAGTGAGTTTGTGAGGGGTATGGGAATGGTTGGAAGATCCTCTGAATTTTCGTATCGTCAAATCTTGATTTGTTGATACAAGTGCTCTGACATGCCGTCAATGCTCAAAGCCCTGAAATTGCTCTCCGACCCCACCCGGCTGCGGATCCTCATGCTTTTGCAGTCCGAAGCCCTGTCGGTAGCCGAGCTGCAGGAAATCCTCGGCATGGGTCAGAGCCGCATCTCCACCCAGCTCTCCCAACTCAAGGCCGAGGGTCTGGTTACGGACGAGCGCAGCGGCAAGCACAACATTTACAGCTGTTGTGCGGGTGAGGATCTGATGGAGGTCGCCGCCCTCGCCGCCGAGGAAATCGAGGAGCTCAAGGCCGACCGCCAGGCCCTGGCCCACCTGCTGCGCAAGCGCCGCGACAAGACGCGCGCCCACTTCGACGAGCTCGCCGGCCGCTTCGGCAAGGACTACGTTCCCGGCCGCTCTTGGAAGGCCTTGGCCGAAGCCCTGATCAAGACGCTCAACTACGAGGTGGTGGCTGATCTCGGTGCGGGTGAAGGCACCCTCTCCCAGCTGCTCGCCCAACGCGCCCGCCACGTCATCGCCGTGGATCTTTCGCCCAAGATGGTCGAATACGGCCAATCGCTCGCCAAGAAGCACGGCCTGGACAACCTGGAATACCGCGAGGGCGACATCGAGTCCCCGCCAATCAAGGCCCGCAGCCTGGACCTCGCCATCCTCAGCCAGGCTCTGCATCACGCCGAGCACCCGCAAAAGGCATTGGACGCCGCCTTCAGGGCCCTCAAGCCCGGCGGCCGCCTGATTGTGCTCGATCTGGTGCAGCACCAGTTCGAGGAGGCCCGGGAACTTTACGCCGACCAATGGCTCGGATTTTCCGAAAGCGAACTCGCCCGCATGCTGGGCAAGGCGGGCTTTACCGATGTGGAAATCGTGGTCGCCGACCGCGAATCGGAGCCACCCCACTTTCAGACGCTCTTGGGTGTTGCCTTGCGGCCTAAGTGACTAGAGCACTCTGCGCAAAAGAGGGCGCTTGGGCTCTATCCCCTGTGGCACCCGATGGTTGAGTGACAAATCGGAGGCAAGGCATAGGAGTGGCGCTCTCCATAGAGCGCCATGAAGGCCCAATGCCGCATTCCTGCGGCATTGAAATGCATGGGTCAACGCTAGGAAACGGAGGCAGGAATGCCTCCTAAGGCTGCTATGGCGCTCTAAGGAGAGCGCCACTCCAAAAGGCACGCCAACTCGGTGAAGCCCATTATAAATGCCCAAGACCGGACTGCCTAATCGCAGAATACTCTAGAGGCGCGATCCCAAGCGCGGATGATTCGCCTGCTCGTCGTCTCCGATGACCTTCTCGGCTTGCGGATCCCACCTGAGCTCGCGGCCGGTATCCAGTGCGACCAATGCGAGTTGGCCGAAGGAGGCGGCGCGGTGGGCGGGCTCTTCGGGGGCGATGGCCGGCTTGCGGCTGCGCATGGCGTTGATGAAGTCCTCGTAGTGGCCGGGCACTTTCTGGGCGAAGTCGTCGGGCACGTCCATCAACAGCGGATGGCGCGGATTGCCCTCGGTGTCCTTGGGATCGTCCGAGGCCACCAGCTTGCCGCGGTTGACCCAGATCCAGCCGTTCTCACCGGTGAACTTGGTGCCCATGAAATCACTACGCACCTCAAACACGCGGCCGTCGTCGAAGGTGCCGTTGTACTGGTAGTCGGTGTAGACGTTGAACACCGGGTGATCGATCTTCTTGCCGCTGCCTTCCACTTTGACGGGCCCGGTGTGGTCAAGACCCAGAGACCACATGGCGATGTCGACGTGATGGCCGACCCAATCGAGCAGCTGTCCGCCGCCGAACTCGCTGGTCCAGCGCCAGTTCCAGGGATGAACCATGGGATGGTAGGTGTAGTCGCCCGCCGGACCGACATAGCGATCCCAATCCAGATGGGCCGGAGGATTGCCGGTGAGTTCTTTCCACTTTTCTTCAGGAGCGTGTTTGCGAATCCCACAACCGTTGGGCGTTCCGCATTCGAAACGGGTGATCTTGCCAAGCACGTCATTTTCAATGAGCGCCTTGAAGCGACGGAACTGGTTGACCGAACGCTGCCAGCAACCGGTCTGCCAGATGCGATGGTTGGCCTGCACCGCCTTGACCAATTCGCGTCCCTCGGCCAGTCCCCAGGTGAAGGGCTTTTCACCGAAGATGTCCATCCCGGCGTTGGCCGCGTCGATGCCGATGCGGGCGTGCCAGTGGTCGGCGGTGGAAAGGCAAATCGCATCCAGACCGGGCATGGCCAGCAAATCCTCGTGGTTGGCGAAAACCCTGCAGTCCGAATTGCCATACTTCTTGTCGACAATCGCCTTGGCGGAAGCGGTCATCTTCGAGTCGACATCGCAAACGGCCACCACCCGCACCCCCTTGGTCGAGAGGAAGTTCTTCATGTTCACCTGACCGCGGCGGCCGACACCGATGAAACCGATGGCGATTTCATCGTTGGCCGGACCGTCCTGCGCGCGGAGGTGGATCATGGGCGCCAAACTGGCGGCCGTGGTGGCCGCAATGAACCTGCGGCGACTGGTCGTCGGGAATCGGAATGCCATGAAGGGATTACGCGCCAAGGGTGCCACCTTGTTCAAGCCCGCTGTCGTCCCACGATGGGACCCCCCGGATCCGCCTGCCAGAGATGGCCGCTACACCAACTGGGTCTCCACCAGATAGCGGTAGGTCCCGCCTTTCTCGATGAGTTGGTCGTGGCTGCCACTCTCGGCGATGCGGCCGTGCTGGAAGACAAAGATGCGGTCGGCGTGGCGCACGGTGGAGAGGCGGTGGGCAATGACGAGGCTCGTGCGCCCCTTCATCAGCGTTTCGAGCGCCTCGTTGACCAGGCGCTCGCTCTCGGAGTCCAGCGCCGAGGTCGCTTCATCAAGCAACAAGATGCGCGGATCGGCCAGCACCGCCCGGGCAATCGCGATGCGCTGGCGCTGGCCGCCGGAGAGCTTGGTGCCGCGCGGACCGACCAGGGTATCGTAGCCCTCTGGCAGTTCGATGATGAATTCATGGGCGTTGGCCTGTTTCGCCGCCTCGACGATTTCCTCCTCACTGGCTCCGGGACGGCCGTATTCAATGTTCTCGCGAATGCTGCCGCCAAAGAGCAGCACTTCCTGGGGCACGATGGCGATCTGGGAGCGCAGCGACTCCAGTGAGAGCTCGCTGGCATCGCGCCCATCAAAGCAGATGCGGCCGGCCTCCGGCTGATGGAATCCGAGAACCAGCCCGAAGGCCGTCGACTTGCCGGCACCGGAGGGTCCCACCAGTGCCACGCGCTGCCCCGCTTCGACCTGCAGGCTCAGATCCTTGATGACGGCAACGTCGGGACGGGAAGGATAACGGAAGGTGATGTTCTCCAACTGGATCGCTCCACTGAGTTTGACCTGCTTGTCGCCCTCGCTGCGCTCGGGCTCCATTTCAAGCAGATTGCGCAGGCGGTCCGATGCCCCTGCGGTGTGCTGGAGCTGGGAAACAATTTCGGGAAGCGAACCCAGCGAGGCTCCGACAAACACCGAGAACAGGATGAACCAGACGTAGTTGCGCGGATCAATGTCGCCCACGGCCATCATTCTCGCGCCATACCAGGCGACAAAGGCGATGGTGCCAAACAGGGCGAAGATCACAAAGGACAGGAAGGCCGCCCGGGTGCGCGCTCCGCGCTTGGTCACCTGCAGGAAGCTTTCCAACGCCCGGGCGTAACGCGAAGGCTCGAAGCCCTCATTGGTAAAGGCCTTCACATCGGCGACCCCCTGAACCGTCTCCTCGATGACCGTGCCCGCATCGGCCAGCGAATGCTGCGCGTCCTTGGAGTAGCCACGAACTTTGCGCCCGAAGAAGGCCACTGCCAGCACCACGATGGGCACACTGCCCAGCATGATGAGCGAGAGCTTCCAGGAGGCGTAGAAGATGAAGCAGAGCCCCCCGATCAGGATCACCGTTTGGCGCACGAATTGGGGAACGGTGGTCAACAGGGTCTCGCGCACCACGCCGAGGTCGGAGGACACCTGGTTGCTGAGCGCTCCCGCACGTTGTTCCTGAAAGAAGCTCATCGGCAGGCGCACCAGGTGACCGAAGAGGTCGCGGCGAAGGCGGTTGAGGGCGGACTCGCCCGAGCGGATGAAGCCCTGCACCCGGAAGAAGGCGACCAGGGCCTGCAGCGCGAGCACGGCAAGCAATTGCAGCACGATGGTGTTGGACTTCGAAACGACCTCCTGCGGATCGATCTCGCGATTGAGGGCCCCTGCCGTGCCACCGATCAATTGGCCGAGGAAGAACGGAAAGGCCAACGAGAGAATCGCGGTGAAGAGAAGTGCCGCCACCGAGGGCAGAAAGACCGCCTTCTCCTGCATCAAATAGCCGCCGATCCAGCGCAGGGAGGAGCGGGCGTTGCGGGAGGAATCAGCGGACATCGGGCGCATGGGAAACCATCAGTGGGGCGGCGTCAATGGCGGGCTCAGCCATCGGGCTCGACCCGGGCCAGAATCCACAGCAGATCGGAGAGCCGATTGAGGAAGAGGCGCAACGCTTGCGGCACCACCTCGCCCCCCTGGTGCAGCCTCCAGACCGAGCGCTCCGCACGACGCGCAATCGAGCGGGCGAGATCAATGTGCGCCCGGGCACTGCAGCCTTCCTCGCCGGGACGGGCCCAGCCTTCAAAGCGGATGCCGGCGGCCTCGAAAGCCTTGGCCTTGTCGGTGATCCACTGCACATCCTCATCGGAAATGGTGGCGTATCCCTTCTCGGCGTAGCGTGCCTCGTCCTCGGGCAGGGTGGCGAGTTGACCCATCAACCCGACCAGCTTCTGCTGGATGGCATCGATGAGATCCGACCACTCCCCTTCCCCGGCCTCGGCCCGGGCCACCCCGAGAGCGGCGTTGAGTTCGTCGACATCACCGAGTGCCTCGAGGCGGACGGAGCCCTTGGCAATGCGCTTGCCAAAGAGCAGATCGCTCTCTCCCGAATCGCCGCGGCCGGTGATGATGCTCATGCACGCGAAACTAGGGCAGCGGGTTTTCATTGTCCACCCACCTTCATCCATGATTCACCTTGGCCGGCATGAAGCTCGCGAAACTCGGCAACGGCCCAGAAATCTTCCACACCATCCAGGGTGAGGGAGTCACTGCCGGCTGCCCTGCCGTCTTCATCCGCACCTCGCGCTGCAACCTGCACTGCATCTGGTGCGACACCGACCACACCTGGAACTTCGAGGGCACGCCCTGGCCTCACCTCAAGGACGGACAGGAGGGATACACCAAGTTCGACAAGGACGCGGTGACCTACGAAATCCGCCCACAGGAGGCCGCCGCCCAGATCCTGGCATTCGATTGTCCGCGCGTGGTCATCACCGGCGGCGAACCCCTGCTGCAGGAGACCGAGTGCCTGGCCCTGATCCGCGCCATCCGCGAAGAGCGGCCGGAGGTGGTATTCGAGATCGAAACCAATGGCACCCTTAGGCCCTCCGCCGACATGGCTGTCGCCATCGACCAGTTCAACGTCTCGCCCAAGCTCGCCAACTCCGGCATGGACACCGCGCTGCGCATCAAGCCAGCGGCCTTGGAGACCCTGGTGGCGCATCCCAACAGCTGGTTCAAGTTCGTGGTCACCCGGCCCGAGGATCTCGAGGAGATCGAGGACCTGGCCCGCGACCACCAGCTTCCCACCGAGCGCATCCTGCTGATGCCTGAGGGCCGTGACAATGCCACCTTGGACCAGCGTGCCATCTGGCTGGCCGAACGCTGCCGCGACAAAGGATTCCGCTACGGCGAGCGCCTGCATGTCCGGCTCTGGGGAGACCGCCGGGGCGTGTAAGGCGCGCTCAATTATCGCGCAACTTTCCCTTCATTTTGGGGTTTCTTCCATGGTAGAACCCATCATTCCATGAGTAAGAAGCCGCAAGAACCCGAGACCCTGCTGGATGAAGATCCCGTCTGGGACTTGGTCGACAAGTCTCCCACCAAGGAGGCCAGTGCCAATTTCCGCAACAAGACCGTGCAGTTGGTGCGTCAGCAGAGAAAGAGCCGTGGGAGCTGGTGGCAACAGCTGCTCAAGCCCGCTCCCCTGTCGGGTCTGGCGGTGGCTGCCGCTGCTGTGGTCCTGTTGATCGCCATCAGCGACCGGGGTGACCAGAACGGAGGCGTCGCCGGGTTCGATGCCAAGCAAACCGAAACCATCCAGGAAATCGTTGAAACCGAAATGCTGATCGCAGCGGCCGACAATCCCGAGCAATTCAGCGACCAAGAGCTGGTCTGTCTGCTGGGCTTCTGAGGCGACCGAAGGCTGAGCTTCGAAGCGCTTTGACCTCCACGATCATTCGGTGCATCATCCCGGGGTGATCCCCAGTCTCATCTTTGATCTCGATGGCACCCTGATCGACTCCCTGCCGGGAATCGCGGATTCTCTCAACCGCGCCCTCGAGAAGCAGGGCCTGCCGACCCAGCCCCAGGCGGCGGTGAGAAGCTACGTCGGCAATGGCCTGAAACTGCTGGTGGAACGGGCTGCGCCAGATGCGGACGAAGCCACGATCGAGGCCCTGATCGAATCCTTCAAGGAAGACTATCAGCACAGCTGGATCGAGGGCACGCGGGCCTACACCGGCATCACCCAGCTGCTCAAGGAACTGCAACGCAGCGGCCACCAGCTCGCCGTGCTCTCCAACAAGGTCCAGCCCTTCACCCAGACCATCACCCGCGAGATCTTTCCCACCGTCCACTTCACCTCGGTGACCGGCCAGCAGGATGGCATTCCCCACAAGCCCCATCCCCTGGGCGCGCTCAACATCGCCGCGGCCATGGGCCGCAACCCGCGTGACTGCATCCTCATCGGCGACTCGGTCGCGGATGTGGAAACTGCCGACAACGCCGAGATGCAATTCATCGGCTGCACCTGGGGTTACCAGGATCGCATCCGCCTGATCGAGGCCGGTGCCAAGCATTTCATCGACAAGCCATCCCAGTTGCCCCACCTGCTGAGCACGCTGGAGGGCGACACGGGCGCCTACTGAGCCGGTTCCGGTTTTTCAATCTGCTCCTTCGCAGGCTCCTGGCCATGCTGGGCTTCGAAATATTCGAAGCCCTTGATCACGCCGTAGATGATGGCTGCGGTGACCGCCAGCAGGATGATCACCGCCATCGCCCCCCCCTTGCTCTGGGAGTCCGACTCTTCCGGGCGCTGACGCCGCGTCGGCGGCTCCGGCCCCTTGAGCAAGGCGCCACTGGCCATGAAGGAGCCGGGCTCGAGGGCTTCCAGCCAGGTGTGGGCATCCACTCCCAGAAACTCACTGTATTGCAGCAGGAAGCTCTTCGCGTAGACCGGGCTGTCGAAGTAGGAGAAGTTTTCCGCCTCCAGCGCCTCGGCGGCCGGGCGAGGCACCTGGGCCTGGCGGGCAGCCTCGGCCAACTCCAGACCCTTGGCCTCGCGGGCCTGGGTCAGTTTGGGGCCAATTTGTTCGAAGGGGTCGGACACGTTGCAAGGGATGGGCTAGCATCATAAACCCCGGCGCAACGAACACAAGATTTCAAATGAAGCCATCCCCGGGCAAAAAAAACGCCAGCCGGTTTGGACCGGCTGACGTCATGATTGAGTCGTTTTTTCTCAGTGTTCGCGGCAGAACTGCTCAAAGCGGCCGAGC
>JAWVYP010000025.1:0-17322 GCA_033722655.1 Akkermansiaceae bacterium
CCACACTGCCCGCACCGATCTTGGCACCGGTGCCGATTTCCACACGGCCCAGCACCTTGGCGCCGGCACCCAGCAGCACGCCCGAACGGACGATGGGGTGACGCTCGCCGGTTTCCTTGCCGGTGCCGCCCAGGGTCACCTCGTGCAGGATGGAAACGTTGTCCTCGATGATCGCCGTTTCACCGACCACAAATGAGGTCGCGTGGTCGAGCAGGATGCCGCAGCCGATACGGGCCGCCGGATGGATGTCCACGGCAAAGGCCTCACTGGCGAGACTCTGCAGGTAGAGTGCCATCCAGCGACGGTCATCCTGCCACAACTGGTGGGCAATGCGGTAGGTGGTCAGGGCGAGGAAACCCTTGAAGAAGAGCAGAGGTTCAAGCAGCGAAAAGCAGGCCGGGTCGCGTTCGAACATGGCCACCATGTCACAGGCGGCGTGGCCCACGCTGTCCGGATGCTTGTTGAGCACATCGGTGAGCAGGGGTTCCATCTGCTCGCGGGGCATGTCTTCGCGGGCCAGGCGCCGGGCCAGACGGGCGCCGAGTGCCTCCGCCAGGCTCTCCTGGGAGAGGATGACGTCGTGGATCATCGGGCGCAGGGTCGGCTCGTCGGCCACCAGCCTCTCGGCCTCCTGCTTAAGACTGGACCAGATTTCGGCCGGATCCGCGTGAACCGGTTCCCGATTCTTGCTCGCCGAGTCCGTGTCGCTTTGTTGGAATGCGCTCATGAAAATTTCTCAGAAGTTGGAATATGCCTGCCGCGCGCTGGTCCAGCTTGCCAGGCAGCACGATGCCAAGACCCTTACACGCCTTGAGCAGATTGCGCAACGGGAAGCCGTGTCCGCCAACTTTCTTGTCCAAATCCTCAACGACCTCCGCCGGGCCGGCCTGATCGAAAGCCGCCGCGGCAAGAGTGGCGGCTACCTGCTGGCCTTGCCCCCGGGCGAAATCTCGCTGCGCCAGGTGGTCGAGGCCGTCGATCCGGGGCTGCTCCCCTGCTCGGCGAGCAGCGAGGGCGAGTCCGGCAGTGGCGTGCGCCAGGCTTGGTCGAGCATCTCCAAGGCCCTCTGCGATGCTCTGGAACGCACCACCATCGACAGCATTGCCCAGCAATCGGGGGATCCCATGTTCTACATCTGATGGCATTCAATGCGGAAGATTGCCCCTTGCGCGACGTATCATCCGGATGCAGGTGAAGACTCCGGTCCGAGCTTCTCCCCTCATCTCACCAACATCCCAAGATGATCCGCTGGTTTGCCCGCAATGACATCGCAGCCAACTTCCTGCTGATTGCGATCCTGCTGTGGGGAATTTACTCCGCGATGGAGCGGGTCGGACTCGAGGTTCAGCCCGAGCGCGAATTCGGACGGGTGGATGTGGAAGTGAGCTACCGTGGCGGCACCCCAGCTGCGGTCGAAAAGGCCGTGGTCATTCCCATCGAAAAGGCCCTCATGGGCCTCCAAGGGGTCGAGAACATCGAGTCCTACGCGGGTGGTGACGGGGCCCGCATCCTGGTCTACACCAAGGATCACGTCGACCCCAAGGACCTGCTCGACGAGGTCAAGGCAAGGGTGGGCCGCATCAACACCTTCCCCCAGGAGACCGACCCTCCCGACATCCACGTCCCGGACAGCAAGTTGTGGTATGACGTGATCAAGATTGCAGTCTCCGGCGAACTCGAACCGGCAGAACTGCGGCGCGCCGCCGAACGGGTCCGCGACGACCTGATCGAGATGCCCGAAATTTCGCAATCCCTCATCCAGGGGACCAGTCCGCACGAGATTGCCATCGAGGCCCGGCCCCAGGACCTGCGCGACTACAATCTGAGCTTCGAGGATCTCACCAATGCCATCCGCCGCTCCTCGGTCGATCTTCCCGCCGGACGCATCCAGACCGACGAGGGCTCGCTGATGATCCGCAGCAAGGGCCAGGCCTACGACCGCGAGGACTTCGAGAACATCGTCATCTCCAACAGCGAGGGCGCGGAGGTCAAGCTCGGCACGGTCGCCACGGTCAAGGACGGCTTCGACGAAGAGAGCAAGATCGTGCGCTTCAACGGCCGTCCGGCACTCCTCGTCGAGGCCCTCTGCCTGGAAGACGAAAATGCCCTCGAGATTGCCAATGCGGTGAAACGCTACGTGGACACCGCCCACGAGCGCTTTCCCGAGGGCCTCCACTTCGACATCTGGGACGATGCCTCCGTCGAGCTGGAGGGCCGCATCGGCACCCTGCTCACCAGCCTGGTGCAGGGCTGCCTGCTGGTGCTCATCGTACTGAGCCTGTTCCTGCGGCCGAGCATCGCGCTGTGGGTGGTCATCGGCATTCCGGTCGCCTTTGCCGGCGGTTTCATCATGATGCCCTGGTTTGGCATCACCGCCAACGTGATGAGCATCTTCGCCTTCATCATCGTGGTCGGCATCGTCGTCGACGACGCCATCATCACCGGCGAGAACGTCTACACCCGGATGCACGAAATCTGCGATCCCCTGGAGGCCGTCACGCTGGGCACCAAGGAAGTGGCAGTGCCGGTGACCTTCGGCGCGCTCACCACCATCGTTGCCTTCATCCCGCTGATGGCCTTTGACGGCTATTACGGCAGTTTCACCAAACAGATCCCGCCCGTCGTCGCTGCCGCACTGGTCTTTTCGCTCATCGAGTCCAAGCTCATCCTGCCCAGCCACCTCAAGCACACCCGCATCAATCGCGGCAGCATGGGCCGCCTGGCCCGCGCCCAGAAATTCGTGGCCGATACCCTCGAGCGTTTCGTGCGGGTGGCCTACGAACCCTTCCTGCGCTTCTGCGCCCGCCACCGCTACTCGGCCCTCGCCACCTTCATTGCCGTCGCCCTGGGCTTCATGGGTTACGTCGAAAGTGGCGCGATGGGCTTTGAAAACATGCCCTCGGTGGACCGCAACCGCATCCGCGCCTACGTGCGGATGCATCGCGACACGCCAACCGAAATCACCAACGAGCGCGTGCAGCAGGTTGCGGCCGCGGTCGATCAGTTGCGCAAGGAGTTCGTCGATCCCGGCACCGGGGAGTCCCTGATCGAGCATTGCATGACTGCCGCCGGTGGCTGGACCGGCAGTCCCCGCCACGTTTCCTACATGGGCTTTGTCACCATCGGGGTGACCGATCCCGGCCTGCGCTCGGAACCGGGACCCCGCAACCAGGAAATCGCCGAGCGCTGGACCGAACTGGTCAGCGACATTCCCGACATCCAGTCCCTCTATATCTCCGGCGAACAGGGGGGCGGCTACCGCGGAGATGACGACGACCTCAATTCGATCTCGATTGAATTGCGCGGACCGGACACCGAGGCGAAGCAGGAGCTCGCCCTCGAGTTCAGGCGCAAGCTCGAATCCTACAAGGGCATTGCCACGGCCTGGACCAGTTCCGGAGGCACCCGCAACGAACTGCAGATCCGCATCAAGCCGGAGGGCGAGGCCATGGGCCTAACGCAGCGCGAACTCGCCACCCAGGTGCGTGCCGCCTTTTTCGGCCAACAGGCCCAGCGACTGCAGCGCGACCGGGATGACGTGCGGGTGATGGTGCGCATGCCCAAGGAGATGCGCAACTCGCTCCAAAGCCTGGAGCAACTCATCATCCGCACACCCGGCGGTGGCGAAGCTCCCTTCTACACCGTGGCCGATGCCGAGTTCGCCGAGGCCCGCGCCCGCATTGAACGCAACGATGGTGCCCAGGTCATCACGATCGGCGCGGAGCCCGAGAGCAAGACCATCGACATCGTCGGCATCGCGCGCAAACTCGCACCCCAGTTCGACGAACTGGCCAACCAGCACGCCGACCTCTCCTGGCGCTACAGCGGCTACGTCGCCGAGCACGAGGAAACCCGCAACAAGATCATCATCGGTAGCATCGCCCTGTTCCTCGCCCTGTACGCACTGCTGGCCATCCCCTTCCGCTCGCTCTACCAGCCCATCTTTGTCATGCTTGCGGTGCCCTTCGGCGCCATCGGTGCGATGGTCGGCCACCTCATCCTCGACCTGACCCCCTCCTACCTCTCGGTCTTCGGCATCATGGCACTGGCCGGTGTCGTGGTAAACGACTCGCTCGTGATGGTCAGCTTCATCAACGAGAAGGTGCGCAAGGGCGAGCCCTTGCTCGAATCCGTCATCCACTCCGGCACGCGCCGCTTCCGGCCCATCATCATCACCTCGGCCACCACCTTTGCCGGCCTACTGCCCATCCTCTTCGACCGCTCGCTGCAGGCCCAATTCCTGATCCCCATGGCCACCTCACTGGCCTTCGGCATCCTCTTCGCCACCGCCATCACCCTCATCCTGATTCCAACTGCCTACCTCGTTGCCGAGGACATCCGCAAGCTGATCATCCGTGGCTGGAACTGGGATTACCGGGAGACCAGGAACCGGCAATCTTGATGATTGCCAAAAGGCCTTACCGAAACGAAGGCTTCCTGATTTCGTGATTCGTGCGCTTCGCACGAGCTGGTGTGCCGGGGCAGGATGGCTGGATGGCTGCGTTGCTCGTCAGTCACGGTATTCGACCGGTCTAAGTCCTTAATTATTAACTAATCCTTAATATTTCACTGGATTCGATCCGCGCTTTGGTGTAGGAGGTCACTTGGACGCACCTCCCTCACCTAACATGGCCCCTCTATCCGAACACACCCAACACATCCGGATCCGCTCGACGCAGATGGAAATGCCCTCCGCCACCGGCGAGGAATACAGCGAAGACTACGAGCGCAAGCTGATGCAGGCTCAAAGCGAGCTCGAGCGCATCCAGCAGCAGCGCGAGGAACTCGAACGCAAGAAGGTCGAACTCGAGGAACTCGCCAGCCGCAAGCGCGCCTTTGTTTCCCAGCAGGCCGAGTGGACCGAGAAACTGACCTCGGCCCTCACCCTCATCGACCGCCAGCTCTACGAGATCCGCAACGAAGCCCAGGACCTCGAACAGTGCCGGGTCTGCTTTGCCGGCCACCTCGACAAGCTCGAGAAGATCAACCCCGACAGTTGGACGCGCGAGAACACCTCCGAAAAGCTCGACCGCGCCAGTGTC
This sequence comes from Akkermansiaceae bacterium, assembly GCA_033722655.1. Classification (GTDB taxonomy): domain Bacteria; phylum Verrucomicrobiota; class Verrucomicrobiia; order Verrucomicrobiales; family Akkermansiaceae; genus Luteolibacter. Next base: position 5,043 of record JAWVYP010000025.1, read on the forward strand.
GCCCTCGACCTCGCCTGCGACGAATACGACCAGGCCGCGAGCCACTTCGAGGGCAGCCGCAGCGGTGCCATCTTCGGCCGCAGCTCCAAGCGCTCCGCGCGTGGTGGCAGCAGCGAGTTTGTCGCCAACCTGCGCAACGGCTTTGCCTTCAACCTGCCCATCGTCCTGCTGGGCGGTGCCGCCATGGCCATCTACGTCTTCAAGACCTTCTTCTCCTGATCCCTTGCCGCTGAGCATACTCCCATGAGCCGCTCCCAACCCATCAAGGAAGAGCTCGAACTCGACGCCCTGCTTGCCCACGAGCAGGAGCTGCTCGAACGCGAACGGGAATTTGCCCGCAACCAGGAGCGCATCGAGCGCGAACGCCACGAACGCGAGCGCACCATGCCGCCCCTCGACGAGCTCAAGGAACGCGCCCGCCGCCGCCAGCACGAGGAAATCGTCTCGCGCGGCGAGGTGGCCAACATCCGCCGGGTCCAGAACCGCAGCCTGCTGATGCTGATGCTCCTGGCCATCACCACAGCCACCCTGATCTGGTGGGGCCTCAAGCTGATGCAGGCGGGCTGAACCCTCCCGCGGAGCCCATCATTTGCGGGCCTTGCTGCCAGCCTGCCTGGACTTCTTCTTGGTTGCCTTGCTGGCCTGCTTCTTGGCCAGGCGCTTGCGAAGCTCCGGCCATTCGTCCTGGCTGACGATGTAGCCGACGCAATTCGGCTTGCCGCAGCGGCAGGGATGCTCCTCGTAGCAATCGATGTCGAAGCCGTAGTCGAAACTGAGCTCCTCGCCGGGCTGGATGTCACGCAGGGCATGGATGAAGACCCGGTCGTCATCGATCCAGGCCTCGCAGTTGGGATCGCAGGAATGGTTGATCAAGCGTGCCGTGTTCCAGGGCACGTTGCCATCCAGGTCATAGTGCTTGTTGAGCGTGAAGATGTAGACCGCCGCATCTCCCGTGGCCTGGGCGTGTTCGTGCTGGTTGTTGCCCCGGCGGTCGCTCTCCTCCTTGTCGATCATTTCACCGACGTATTCGATGATCTTCGCCTCCTTGGGAATGAAGGTGGTGGCGTAGACCCCGCGGCCGTGGATGTCGGAACCCCGAACCTCGCACAGGTCGCTCTGGGCCCGTTCCCACATCTTGACCATCTGGCGGGTCAGTTTCTGCTGCTTGCGGACGCGCTCTTTCCTCTTGGACGACATGGGACAGGTCAGTTCTGGATCTGGCGCTCTTCCACCGGGGGGAACTCGATGTCGGCAGGCAGGGTTCGGTAGTGGTTGCGCAGGCGCCCAAGCGTGAGGCCCGCACCATTGATGAAGGTCCAGTCGTCCTTGCCGCGGTCCGAAACCGCCACCTGGAAGCTGAGGTTCTCGATCCTGACGAGTTGTTCCCCGTCTCCTTCGGTCGGCAGCCGGACCTCGTATCGGGTGAGGGTTGGAACCACCACCAGCCACTGGCTGTAGAACCAGCGACCCTTCCCTTCTTCACCCCCCGCTCCTCCCTGCTCGGAAGGCTTCACGAAAACCGGCGTCACCGCATAGGCCTGGGGTTTTCCCTTGGGTTTCGAGAATACCACTTTCACCCCGTTGCGCTCCATCTGGGCCGGTGCCTCGGCCAGCTTCTTCTCCAGGGCTTCGAGGCCGCCCATTTTCTCGGCGAGGAGTTTCTTTTCCTTCGGGTTCATGCGATCGAGCGCCATCTGGTAATTGCCACGCACCACCGACTTGCCGAGCTCGGCAACGGCTTCCACTGCCGAGGCAATTGCAGCTTCGGGGACCTCCTCGGGTTGGACCTCCGACTCGACCAGATCCTGGGCCGGCAGCAGCACGGGCGCCATCGTGGCGAACAGGGCGAGTAGGCAATTGAATCTCACGGAGCTATGGATGCCCGTTCAGGACGCCATCGTCAAGCATGGGGCCCATCCCGGGGCGGAACTTTGCCCCCGAAAGCGAAATGAGCTTGGATTCCCGGAGCCTTGTAGTGCATCCTGTTTTTCCCATGGCAAAGCAGGCACTCGGCAAAGGACTCGGCGCGTTGATCAAGAAGAACGCGAATGTTCCGGAAAACAAATTGTCCGAAGACGACATCAAGCGGGTGCGCGATGTGCCGCTCGACCAGGTGGTGCCCAGCCCGCTGCAGCCGCGCACGACCTTCATCGATGCCCCGCTCGATGACCTCGTCGACTCGATCCGCCAGCATGGTGTGATCCAGCCGCTCATCGTGCGCAAGGTCGACGGCAAGCTCGAGTTGATCGCCGGCGAACGCCGTTGGCGCGCCTCCAAAAAACTCGGCCTTTCCACCGTGCCTGTCATCGAGCGCGAAGCGAGTGACCGCGACGTGCTCGAGATGGCCCTCATCGAGAACCTCCAGCGCGAGGACCTCAGTCCCATTGAGGAAGCCAAGGGCTACGTCCGCCTGGCCAAGGAATTCTCCATGAAGCAGGACGAGATTGCCGGCCGCGTCGGCAAGTCCCGCGCCAGCGTGGCCAATGCCATGCGCCTGCTCGACCTTCACGCCGATGTCCAGGGCATGGTCGCCCAGGGCCTGCTGACCGTCGGCCACGCCAAGGCCGTGCTCTCGATCAAGGACGCCGAAAGCCAGAAACTCATCGCCGACCAGATCATCCGCCGCCAGTTGACCGTGCGCGCCGCCGAAAAACTGGCCCAGGAAACTCTCAAGAAGGACAAGCCGGACGCCAAAAAGGATTCCAAGGCCAAGTCCGGCTCCACTCTCAGCCCCGAACTGCGTGCCGTCACCAACCGCCTGCGCGAGTATCTCGCTACCCACGTGGTCATCCACCCCGGCGCCAAGAAGGGCAAGATCGAGATCGAATACTACGGTGACGACGACCTCCAGCGCGTGCTCGATTGCCTCGGCCTGGAAGGCGAGTGATGCCGCTTCGCGGCGCGTTATTGGTTATTTATCCCCTGTAACGGCGGTCTATGACCCTCGGGAGATGCAGCGTCGACGGTCATAGACCGCCGCTACAGTCCCCGCTGACTTGCACTTGCCCAAGTGAGCGACGCCACTAAGCTGCGTCCCATCAAAAGACGCTCCTTCAGTCTCCTTCTGGCCCGGCGCTACCTCAATCCGCGCCGCTCCATGCTGTCATCCTTCACCATGATCTCGGTGATCGGCGTGATGCTGGGCGTGCTGGTGCTGGTCGTGGTCACTGCGGTCATTGCCGGCATCGAGCAACAGGTCAAGGAACGCATCCTCGGCTTCACCCCCCACATCCTGGTCCAGAACCCGAGCGTTGGCATCAACAGTGAGGGAGGACCGAGTTGGCAGTCGGTTGCCGAGCGGGCCATGGATCTGCCCGAGGTCGAAGGCGCCACGCCCCACATTTCCGATTACGTCATCTTTGACGTCGGCTCCTTCCAGCAACCCGCCAGATTCTACGCCATCGACACTTCGGATCCCTCACAGGTCGAGGGAATTGCGGCCATGCTCGACCACAGGAACTACCCGGGTTCGAGCGCGGACCTCGGCATCGACGATCGCGCGGTGATTTCCTCCACCATCGCCGAGCATTACGGCGTCGGCGTGGGCTCGATGATCCGGCTCTACTCGACGCGCAATTTCGAGGAGGTGATGCAGGTCTATCGCGCCACCGATGAACCTCCGGTGCGGGAAGCCTTCGTGGATCGCTGGGAAATGGCGACCGCAGTCATTGGAAACTGGCAGGAGCAGCGTGGTCCGCGTCCGGCCCTGCCGACCGGCGAACTGACCAAGGCCCTCGAGAGCCTGTACTTCATCTACGGCAGCAACATCCGAGAACCGGAACGCGAGCTGGTGGAGTTATTGATTGTCGCCCTCGAGTCCGGCGAGCGGGAAGAGCGGCGCGCCGTCCATCTCTATGATGCTGAAACCCGCGAGGAGATCGAAGGCCTGATCGAGGAGATCAATACCACCGATGTGGAGGAGATGGATGCCGAAGTCCTCAAGGGACTCAAATCCTTCGTCCTACCCAAGGAGCTCGAGGTGGTCGGCGTCTACCAGTCCTCCCAGATGGCGATGACGCCCGACATCTTCGTCCCCATTCCCATCGGTCAGGACCTCGCTGGCCTCGAATCGGGCGTGCAGGGCGTGTCCCTGCGGCTCAAGGACGCCTATCGCGCTGAGGAGGTGGCGATCCGCGCGCGCCGTGCCTTTGGCCCCGGCTGGGCCATGGTGACCTGGGGCCAGGAATACGAGGGCTTCTTCATGCTGATGGGCCAACAGCGGGTCATGATGTACTTTGCGCTCTCCTTCATCGTGCTGGTCTCGGCCTTTTCAATGATGGCGGTCATGTTCACCGTCACCGTGCAGAAGAAGCGTGAAATCGGCGTGATGAAGGCCCTCGGCGCCGCTCCCGGCCAGATCGTGCGCGTTTTCCTCTATCAGGGCATGCTGCTGGGTGCGGTGGGTGCCATCATCGGCATCGCGCTCGGCCACGTGGTCATCCATTTCCGCGGCGGCGTGCAGTCCTTCATGCGCACCCTGGGTTTCGATCCCTTCAGCGAATCGCTCATTGGCTCCACCATCATCCCCGCCCACCACAATCTGGTGGAGCAAGTCCTCATCGGCGTCTGCGCCTTCCTGCTCTGCTCGCTGGCCGCCCTGGTCCCCGCCTTCTTTGCGGCACGCAGTGATGCGGCGAAATCGCTGCGCAATTTGTGACGGCGCTTCGCGCCGTCGTTCTTAGTTCTTAGTTCTTAGTTCCTAGTTAATTGAAAGCCGCAGACTCCATGAATTTGACTGCCATTGTTGCCATGACGCCCGAACGAGTGATCGGCAAGGGCGGTGACCTACCATGGCATTTGCCTGAAGATCTCAAGTTCTTCAAGCGCACCACTTCAGGCCACCCGATTGTGATGGGGCGAAAGACCTACGATTCCATTGGCCGCCCGCTGCCCAAGCGCCGCAACATCGTGCTCACTCGAGATACCCAGTGGAGCGCTGAAGGCGTGGAAGTCATCCATTCACCTGAGGAACTGAACCAACTCGATGATATGCCAGATCAGGCATTCATCATCGGAGGGTCGGAAATCTACTCCGCTTTCCTGCCTCACCTGGATGAGATCATCGTAAGTCATGTGAAGCGCTCATACGATGGCGACACTTTCTTTCCCGCATTTGAGGATCAGTTCCCAAAGAACGAGCTCATTGAGGAATTTGACGACTTCACCGTAAAGCGGTGGAGCAAATAACTGGGAACTAGGAACTCAAAAAACCAGTCAGCGGACTGGTCGGACTGGCCTGCTCCAGCTCCTCGGGAAGTCCCAGTTCGTAGGCGCAGCGACCGGCGCGCACGGACTGGTCGAAGGCTTCAGACATTTTCACCGGATCGGAGGCAATCGCGATGGCGGTGTTCACCAGCACGGCATCCGCACCCAACTCCATGGCCTCGGCGGCGTGGCTGGGAACTCCAATGCCGGCGTCGACCACCACGGGCACGGTGGCCTGCTCGATGATGATGCGGATCTGGTCGCGGGTGGCGATGCCCTTGTTGGAGCCGATGGGTGAACCCAGCGGCATCACGGTGGCCGTGCCCACTTCCTGCAGGCGCTTGGCCAGCACCGGATCGGCATTGATGTAGGGCAGGACAGTGAAGCCCTCCTTCACCAGGGTTTCGGCGGCCTTGAGGGTCTCGACGGGATCGGGCAGCAAGTAGGTCGGGTCTGGATGGATCTCGAGCTTGACCCACTTGGGTAGACCCGCCGCTTCGGCCAGTCGCGCCAGACGCACCGCCTCCTCGGCATTCATCGCGCCACTGGTGTTGGGCAGGATGAGGTATTTCTCGGGATCGATGAATTCGAGGATGTTGGCGTAGGGGTCGCGCTCGCCGCTGAGGTCGGCACGGCGCAGGGCGACGGTCACCATCTGGGTGCCACTGGCCTCGAGGGCCTCGCGCATGGCTTGGTTGGAGGAAAACTTGCCGGTCCCGACAAAGAGGCGGGAATCAAAGGAACGACCGGCGATGACCAAGGCTTGGCTCATGATGAATGGGAGGGAGTTTCTTGCAGCTGCGACTCGAGCCATTGCTCGAATTCGGCGTGTTTGTGGAGGTCGTATTGCCAGCTGCGCAGGCCGGCAGCGCGACCTGCCTCTACGTTCTCCGGCAGATCGTCGATGTAAAGGGTTTGATCGGCCTTGAGGCCGTGATTCTCCAGCGCATGGGCGTAGATCTCGGGCTGCGGCTTGATGTGGCCGACCTCAAAAGACATCACCGCACCGTGGAATAGCTCGAACTGGGGAAAGGCCTCATAGATCCAGGGCACGTGAATGGCATTGATGTTGGAGAAGAGCACCAGCTTGTGGCCGGCGGCCTCCAGCTCGCGCACCTGCTGCCACATCGGCTCGTTGGGGGTGAAGATATTACACCAGGCCTTGCGGAATTCCTCGGGGCTCGCCTCGCTGCCCATGACTCCCAGGGCCCAGCTCACGTAGTCGTCGGCGTCGATGCGCCCGGACTCCAGCTCGTCCTTGCGCTCCAGCAGGCGCTCGAGGCGCTCGCGGGGATTACCCACCCCCTCGGGCAAGAGGCTTGCAAGTGAAGCCTCGAAATCGAAGTCAAGCAGCACCCGGCCGATGTCGAAGAGGAAGTTCATGAAGACTCGCCAATTTGCTGGAGCACAAAGCGCGCCGCTACCTGGGCGCCGTCGCGGCAATCGTGGCGGGCCAGGCCGCGCTTCATTTCGCGCCAACCCCCGGCCTCGTTGGCCAGCAGGCTGATGACCTTGCCCTTGAGCAATCTCGGGCTATCCGCCAGCGCGCCCCCGCCAATGGATTCCAGCAACTGCAGGTTGCCCTCCTCCTGGCCGGGCACCAGATGGTGGATGAGCATGGGACAGCGCGCGGCAATCGCCTCATGCACGGTGGCCCCTCCCGCCTTGCCCACCACCACGTGGTGGCGTGCGAGCAACTGCGGCACCCGGCGGGTCCAGCCAATCAGGCGCACGCGCCCCGGATAGGCCTCCTTGAGTGCCTTGGCGCGGCGGTAGAGTTTGCGCACGTTGCGCCCCATCACAATGGTCAGCCGGATTTCCGGGGACGCATCGAGCAGCGCCTTGCCGTGCGAGCTGAGCAGCGACTTCTTGGCGGTGGGAAAATAGAGCACGCGGAAGGGATCGCAGGAGTCGTCATCGGCCACGGCGTCCAGAGTCGCGAATGTCGGGTGCACCGGGAATCCTGTGGCAACGATCTTTTCGGTGGGCACCGGCGGATTCATGCGCTCGCGGGTCTTGGCATCGGTCACCAGCCACCAGTCGGAGGGCGAACGCAGCCAGGCGGCATTGATCTCCATCGAATCGGTCACCACCGTCAGCATCGGCAACTTGCCGTCCACACCCTGGCGGATGCGCTTGAGAAAGTAGGGATAGATCGGATAGGTCGAGACGATGGCATCCGGCTTGAACTGGTCAATGAGTCGGCCCATCGCCTTCTCGGGAAAACGCAGCACCGGCAACTGGCGCTTGCTGAAGTCGTAGCGGTCCGTCGACTTGTAGATCCAGTACCAGACCATGGGCATGCGGTTGGTCACCCAGCGGTAGGCCTTGCTGAGCACCGAGGTGATCATGGGAGCCCCGATCAGGCAGGGATCCGCGACCTGACAGACCGCGCCCTCGGCATCCAGGGCCAGCCCCATGTTGCGCGCTGCCGAGTTGTGCCCCTCGCCAAAGGCGGCGGTCACAATCAGGATGCGTGGGGTTTCGTTCATGGCGGCGACTCCCTTGTGTATCCACCCCGGAGAGCCGGGTCGATGGCTTTTTGGCCGCGCCTTCCGGCCCCGGGCAAGCCATCCTTGCCTGTCGGCATCGAAGTCGCCAGACTCCGCGCGCTTGAGCGCGACCGATTCCCAGCCATCCGAACCCAAGGCCATGACTGCCCCCTTCTGGCAAGTCCTGGCCGGAACCTGCCTCTTCCTGGCCTACCACTATGGACTCTCCCTCTGGAAACTGACCCAGAGCTCCGGTGAGATGGCCAACAAGTTCAGCGCGCTGGCCCGCGAGAAGCACCTCGCCTTCCTCGTCCTGCAAAACTTCTGGATGCTCCTCGCCTATGGCTTGCTCGCCCTCGCCGGAGCCGTCCTGCTCCAGCCCCTCGTCCACTTCTGGACCGCCCGCTCCCCGCGCAAGGCCTGGCCCTGGGTGATGGGGCGCGCCCTGCTCGGCGCCATCCTGCTCCACGTCTTTTTCACCCTGCGCCTGATGCACAGCCGACCCTACTTCATCAACGAGGCGGAGTTCGGCCACTGGTATTACGCTGCCTTCCACTTCATTCCCGAGTCCATCCAGAGCCCGGTCTTCTTCCTGCTCTTCACCGCTCTGCCCTGGCTGGCGGTGATCGCCGTGCTGGTCTGGAACGCCAAGCGCTCCGGCCGCCGCGGCTGGATCGCCTTGGGCGCGACCGCCGTCCTCGCCCTGGCTCTCCTGCTATGGTCGCAGTTCAACGCCATCCGCCCCAGCGAGCATGCCGCCGACCACGATCGGCCCAACATTCTCATCATCGGCTCGGACTCGCTGCGCGCTGACCGCCTCGGCTACGCCGGCCATCGCCCCGCCCGCCTCAACGGTCCATTGGCCGAGGCCGGTGTGTCTCCCGCCATCGATGCCCTGGCCGCCCGCTCCCACCGCTTTTCGCGCTGCTACACACCCATCGGCTCCACCTTGGAGTCCGGGATCTCGCTGATGAGTTCGCAATACCCGCATACCCACGGCGTGCGCCAGATGTATCCGGACCGCGAGACGCTCAACTCCACCCTCGAGCGCATCACGCCCCTGCCCGAACTGCTGCGCGAGCAGGGGTATGACACCGCCGCCATCGGCGACTGGTGCGCCGGCTACTACGAGCTGACCCCGATGGGCATGGAGCACGTCTCGGTATCGAGCTTCGACAACTTCAAGATCTACATGAGCCAGGCGGTGGTGATGTCGCACTTCGTCATCCCGCTCTACTTCGACAACGCGCTCGGCCATCGGCTCTACCCACAACTCCAATCCTTTGCCCAGTTCGTCACCCCCAAGGTCGTCAACAAGCGGGTCGACTCCCGACTGCGCCAGGTGGCCAAGAGCGGCCAACCCTTCTTCTGGCACGTCTTTTTTTCCTGCAACCACCTGCCCTACCGCAGCCCGGAGCCCTACAACTCAATGTTTGCCGATCCGGATTACAAGGGGCCCAACCGCACGGGCGTGGACTTCGACATCGACAACTTCATTGGCGGCACCGACCTCGAATCCAAGTGGAAGGCTCTGCCGCCCGCAGAGGCCGAGCAGATCCGCGCCCTGTATGACGGCTGCACCCGCTACTTTGACGACTGCGTCGGCCAGATCCTCGACTCGCTCGAGCGCTCCGGCCTCGCCGACAACACCATCGTCATCATCACCGCTGACCACGGCGACGATCTCTACGAGCCCGGCGTCACCCTCGGTCACGGCCTGACCTTCAACGGCGGCCTCTACGCCTACCACGTGCCCCTGGTCATCCATGTTCCCGGCAACGACCCGGCCGACCACCCGCAAACCGTGCGCACCATCGACATCGCTCCCACGATTGCCGAACTCGCCGGCATCGATCGCCCCGCCAACTGGGAGGGCCGCAGCCTCGCTCCCTGGCTCAGCGGCAAGCAGCCCCCGCAGGATCTGCCGGTCTTCGCCGAAACCGGTTTCCCCTTCATCCAGTTCAGCGTCGACGGCGTTGAGCGCCCCCACCTGCCACCCATGGATGAAGCCACCATGATTGACGAGGACTTCAACTACCAGTTCGTGGTCAAACCGGAGTTCCGCCAGCGCATTGTCGACGCCAAGCAACGCTGCCTGGTCACCCGCAACTGGAAGCTGGTCTGCACTCCCACCGCCGAGGGCGAGCGCCATTTCGACCTCTATCATCTTGCCAGCGATCCGGACGGCGTGACCGAAGTGTCGGCCCGGCACCCCGCAGTCCTGCAGGCCATGAGCCGCGCCCTGACCCGCTGGATGGACCAGAAGATCGAAACGCCGATTGCTGACATCTTTCCGGATGGCGAGCCGTAAGCATCACACCGCTTGCCTCCGGGTGCCCTCAAAGGGATGCTTGAACCTCTTCCGGTCCATGCCATGCTCGTCCCCCCGAGACTCTGCGTCCCGGAATCCTTACCCACCGACCCTCAAATTCCATGTTTGCCAGAACCCTCACCTGCCTGACCCTCGCCTTCGGTCTCGCCGTCGGCCATGCCGCCGAAGAGCTCCCGGAAGTCTTTGCAGGCATCCTTCCGGTAGACAAGCCGGTCAAGGCCCAGCTTGGCACGGTCCTCCCGCCATCCGACATCGACAAGTACGTGGCCAAGGTGGCAGCAGCCGCCCGCAGCAATCCCGAATGGTTCAAGGATTACACCGCCAAGGCCAAGCCCGGCGTCCCGCTGCCCTACCACGAGAATCTGGGCCTGACCCAAGAGGAGTACGACGATTACATCAAGCTCTGGGGTCAACGCGAATTCAAGGCCAACGAGGAAGTCATGCTACTGCTGCGCCAGAGCAGCGATGATTCCTGGATCATCACCGCCACCGGTGGAGCCAGCACCCTTTCCACGATGCGCTACGAGCCCGCGACGGACACCTTCCGCTCTCCCAACGGCGAGCTCGAGCGCCTCGAGGACATCGATGCATCGGCGGACAGCATTCTCGGCGCCTGGAAGGGCCGCGAATGGCGTTTCCAAGAGGAAACTGGTCTTGGACAGACCAAGGAAAACATCGCCCTGGGCCAGACGGCCGACGGCAAATATTCCCTCATCGTCTACCGCGCACAGGAAATGACCGCGGCCGGCACCAAGCTGCTCGACAAGAGCCTGGTGATCCGCTTCCCGGCACTGGCGAAGCCCTGAGCGGATCCGGCTCCCCTCCACTCCATGAGAATCATCTCGGGCAGTGCCGGTCGCACGGCAATCAAGGTTCCGGCGACGGTCACCCGGCCGACCACCGACTTCCTGCGCCAGGCCATTTTCTCGATTCTCGGTGAGGCCGTCATCGACGCCAGCGTGCTCGATCTCTACGCCGGTTCGGGCGCCATCGGCCTTGAGGCCCTGAGCCGCGGTGCGAGCCAATGCACCTTTGTCGAGTCACAACGCCAGGCCTGCAAGATCATCGAGGGCAACCTCGTCAAGAGCCGGCTCGAAGGCGGTCGCGTGACCTGCAGTCAGGCCCTGCCCTTCCTGCGCCGCGACGCCGCCCAATACGACCTCATCTTTGCCGATCCGCCCTATTGGAAGCACTACGGCGATGATGACCACATCCTCGACCTGCTCGAACCGGTCGCCCCTCGCCTCAAGCCCGAGGGTTGGTTGATCGCTGAAGCGGCCTCAAGATACAAAGCCCCCACCCCCGAAAGCCTCAAGCTGGTGGATCGCCGCGAATACGGCAGCAGCTCCATCCTGCTTTACGCACTGGCAAGCAACCCATAAGTTCAGAGCTTCGATGAGATGGACCATCGCCCTGCTGCTCTATCGGCTTCTCCTGCCGCTGCTCTTTCTGGCCGCCTTCCCCGGCTGGGTGCTCAAGATGCTGCGCCGCGATGGGATGGGCAGCGGCCTGCTTGAGCGAATCGGCATCTACACCCCGGCCCGGGAGTTCGAGCCCTGCGGCGCCATCCACGTCCACTCGGTGAGCGTTGGCGAAACCCTCCTGGCCCTCAAGCTGATCCGGGAATGGCGCAAGAAAGCTCCCGAGCAGGACTTCGTGGTCGCCGTCGGCACTGCCACCGGCCACCACATCGCAAGTGCAGCGGGCATCGGAAACCTGCGCACCACCTACGCCCCGCTGGATTTCCGCTGGATGGTGCGCTCCTACCTGAATCGCTTCGAGCCGGCCAGGATCGTGCTCGTCGAGGGCGAGGCTTGGCCGCATCTGCTTCTGGCCTGCGAAACACGCGGCATCGAGGTCACCCTGGTCAACGCGCGGGTCTCCCCCCGCTCGGCACGCCGCTTCCGCCGCTTCGCCCCCTGGATCCGCCCCCTCTATTCGCGCCTGCGTGGCGTGGCCATCCAAGAGCTCGAGGACGCCGGGCTGTGGCGCGAGCTCGGCATCCTCGCCGAACACATCCAGCACACCGGCAGCCTCAAGTTCGATCCCGGCAGCGGCGACCCTCCCCGGCATCGGGACGAGTTCACGGCCATCCTCGATGCCTATCCGGACGGACGGCCCGTGGTCCTCGCCGCCAGCACCCATCCCGGCGAACACGCCTGGATCGCAAGCGCCCTTCGCGAGCGGTTCCCAGGCACGATCATTGCGATCGCCCCGCGCCACGCCGAACGGCGGCTCGAGGTGAAACAGG
>JAWVYP010000026.1:0-16833 GCA_033722655.1 Akkermansiaceae bacterium
CTTCGCCCGCTTCGCGGAGCTATGGCGGGACAAGCGAGTCGACGGCGAAGCTGCGGACGACCGAAGGGAGTGCAAGCCAATGAGCGAGGAGTGCAAGCTCCTCCAGCGGACGACGAGTCGACGGCGAAGCCGGAGCGAGGAGTGCAAGCTCCTCCCGTACGCAACCTGCCCCGACCCTCTCATAATGAGAGTGGCCGGGGCAGTCACACACAGTATCACTAGGAGCGCCTGTCGATCCGTGGCCTCAGAAACCACGGCAGGCAGAAATCTAACGATGTCTTTTGAAATCAGAGCAGACCTTGTCGCGGTCGTCACGCAAAAACTGTCGAATTCCATGAAACATTACGCGATTTGGTTGAATTTCTTTCGGGTTTGAAGCTATTTCTGTCCTTTTCGGTCCGATTCCGGGAATCGAGCAACTCTTGGACGATGGCACAGCCTAGCCCGGAAATTTCATGAAACCTCGGTCTGCGGCTTGTCCCTCCCGATGTTGCCTGCGTTCTCCTTGAAAACGCAGCTGGACAGAGTGTCAACTCAGCCCTGACTGCGTTTTCAGCGTCGGCCTTGGCAACATCGAGAATTCCTGCGCCTCGCCTACGAGAATCATGAAATATCCGGGCTAGCATCCCTGCAGGGGAGGCGGGAAGTCCGGGCTTCTACGCATTCACGTAGTCATGCCCTGCGTTCGGGACCCCTGTGGAATGTTGGCTGGCTGGCTGGCGACTGGGCGAGCCGACCATCAAAGATCCGGCAGACACTTGCTGCGATGTGCCTCGAACAGCTCGGTCAATGGTTTGGCGGCTTCTTCGCCGAGCTTGGCGGCGCGGGTCAGGCTGGTGCGATTGAGGAATTCGCGGCCCCTGCCACTGGATGCGATGAGGTCGATCTCCAGCAGGATGCGTGCTCCCTTTGGCGTGTTGACCACCGGATAGAAGACGAAGGAGCGGTTGTCGGGATTGCGGGGGGTGGTGCCCACGCCTTGCCATGGCCCCTTAGACATGACGTGTTCCACCGAACCCTTGCCCTCCTTGCGCAGGGCGTCGATCATCTCGTAACCGAGATTGCGAAGCAGGACCTTGGGGCTGTCGTCTTCGTCGAGCACGGCGCACTGTTCGAGTGCCATGAGGACATCGCCGCTTTCGATGGCTTTCAGCCAGCGTTCTACCACGGCCTTGGCTTCCTCATCGGTGGGCGGTTTCTGGTCGAGGTCGCTGACCACCGGGCAATCCTTGAGCAGTTCCTGGCGCCAGTTCTTGCGCATGGCGAGGGAGGTCGTTTCACGCCATTTCTCGAATTTATCGAGTTGCTCGTCGCCGGGATTGGTGTTCCAGAGCCAGCCCTCATCAGTCTTGGTCAGATAAAGGATGTCGGGGTCGTAGCCGTCGGGCTTTCTGGCCGAAAAGGGGTGCACGAGGATGGCTGCCTCCTGCCCGTCAACTTCCATGGCGAGATCGATCAGCGTGTAGGCGGAGGAGGGGCTGTCGCCGTCCACCATGTCGTGAAGGGAGCCCCACCTCTTGGCCGCGTTCACGATGGCTTCCCGCCCCTGTCCGACTTTGTCGGGGATGTGGGCAATCTTGAGCACTTTCGTGAAGTCCCTCTGTTGCAAAGCGCTGATCAGCAGCTTGCGGGCCTGATCGGCAGAGTCCCCGACCTCGGCCGGACATTGCTTTCGCACTTCCCTGGCAAAGCGATCGAGCAGGTCACGATCGAGCCTCTCGTCGGCCTTTGCCATGGGCTTGCCCTGGTCCTGCCAGAAGTAGTCGGGTACTTCCACCTGCCACAGGCCGTCACTGTCCTTGACCAGCTGCAGGTGCACCAACTGGATGGAGACGCCGGATTTGTCGCTACCCATGGGATCCAGGCAGGCCACCGAGGCGTGGAGGGGGCCACCCTCGTCATCGAGATCGACCATCACTCGCAGCACGTTTGGAGACATCAGCAAGCGCCAAGGGCCCGGCGACTGGAGGTTGGAGGTGGCGGCTTCGATGCAGTTCGAGCGGATCGCCCAGTTGTCTGGCAGATCGCCGGAATGGCCTCCAACCAGACCCATGATCTGGTGGGCATTGCGGCGTTCACAGGCATCCAGGAAAAGCCGCAGGATCTCGCGCTGATCCATGGCTGCCAGGCTCTCGCGTTTCAGGTGTTGCTCGATGCCCTTGCGCATGCGGGCAATGGACTCTTCACGCAGCTGCGCGAGATCGTTGACCTGCCCGGTGATCATCCAAGACTCGAGTTCATTGACCCGCTTGCGGACCTTCGGCAGGTAGCCGATTTCGCAGTTTTCGAAGGAAGCGGGGACGGGGGCCGGCAGCCATTCGCCCTCCCGCTTGATCAGAGCGATGGCGATGACCTGCATCTGGCTCGGATCGAATCCGTTCGATTTCCAGACCAGAACCGCTGCCAGATCTCCCTCCACCCGCTCCCTACCCACCACGAGGTCGCCGCTGCCGAGCTGGTCGCCAAGACGTTCCAGGCGCCGGGCAATGCTTCTGCGTTTGTGGTCGAGGATGTGTTCGGAGATTGCTGTGCCCTCGCCGTGTTCGAGTTTGATCGCGCCCTCCCTCACTTGGTCGAGGAAGGAAATGGCAGCATCCCCCGGGCTCTCGTTGGCGACAGACCAGCCGCAAGTGGCCGTGATGAGCAAAAGGCAGAGGCGTTTCATCGATTGGGATCTTTACTGCAGGTATAGCGACGCTGAAACCCAGAAATTGCAAGAAACTGAACCTTTCAGGGATTCAGGGGCGGGTCAGCAGGAATTCGGGCAGGCTCCCCGTCACCCCTTCCAGCCGCGGGCTTGCCTCCCAGGCCTCACGGTTCCCGATGGCTCGCTTGCCCAGGCGGCGCAACATTTCGCCCTTGTCCACCTTGGCGCGTGGCAGGCCACGCAGCTTGTCGCGCTCTTCGGCGGGCAGCAGGTCCCAGCTGAAGCTCAGGCGGTGATCGACCATGCCCTTGCGCTCTCCCCATTCGCGGATTTCGCCAAAGCGCAGGTCGCCCAGCCAGAGGCCCTTGGCATGGGGCCGGGCGATCCACCAGCCCTGGGAGAAGTGCTTGAGCAGATCGAGTTCGCGCGACTCACCCAGGGCTTCTGCAGCGGCCCGGCCCTTGGGGTAAACCGTCCAGCGCACCGCTTGCTCCGAGCCGTCCAGCAGTGAGCGGTAGCCCACCAGGAAGTGGTCGCCCTCATCGACCACTGAGCGCCAGAGGAGGATGTTGAATGGGGTCGGGGACTCGAAGCGGCGTAGGGGAGTGATGTTTTTTGCGGCCAGATCCGCCTCGAAGGCCCTGGAGACCATGGCCTTTGCGCCAAAGCTTAGGGCGACATAGAGGCAGGCGACGCCCAGTCCCGAGGCATTGATGCGCCAACGCTTGCGGAATTGGCCGGGTTTGCGCAGGAAGGCGGCCCAGACCAGGCCCACCAGCAGGGGCAGGGTGAAGAGGGGATCGATGATGAAGAGGTTGTTGAAGGCAACCCGAGTCGAGTCGAAGGGCCAGAACACCAGGGTGCCGTAGGTGGTGAAGCAATCGATGAGGACGTGGGTGCCCCAGACCAGGAACACGAACCAGCCGGCCAGCCATGGGCCAATGCCCTCTTTTTTCCACAGCCGCGAAAGGGGGCGCGCCAGCAACAGCGACGCCATCACCATCACCAGGATGGAGTGGCTGGGTCCGCGGTGCCACCACAGCCAGCCGGCCTGGTCGAAGAAGGGCGAGAAAATGATGTCCAGATCCGGCAGGGTTCCAGCGGCCCCACCCCAGAGCATGGCACGATTGCCCAGGCGCTTGCCGAGCACCAGCTCGCCGACGGCGGCGCCAAGGGTTGCCTGGGTGAGGGAGTCCACGCCAGATCAAATGCGCGGATTCCAGCATTGGCAAACCCAGAAAACCGACCGCAGGCCCGAATTTGACAGGCTCCGTCAGCTCGCGAGCTTGAAGTATCGGCCATTTTGCCGATTTCAACCCCACCCATCCAACCCCACCCATCCAACCCTACCCATCCAACCCCACCCATACCAAGACATGAAAACACCCATCCGCACCCTCACTTTCATTCTCACCATCCTCGGTTTCGCGGCCGCTTCGGTTTCCTGCCACACCCTGCAAGGCATGGGCACCGACATCAATCAGGCCGGCCATGCGGTTGAAGATGCCGTCGAATGAGGCGGCCGAACCGAGTCCACGTCACGGGATGCCATCCCATGGGCGTGGCTTTGTTTTGACATCAGGAAGCCATTGAGGGAAGCTGTAGGCTGCCATTTTGCAAGCGGGGCGTCCCTTCAACGTCGGCGGCCAATGGCCCAAACCCCATCCCCACCGAGCCATGAAACGCAAGGATCTCAACCGTCTCGCGCAGGATTTGCCGCCGGGCATCGACATCTCCTCACTCATTGACGTCTGCTTCCTGCTGCTGATCTATTTCATCACCACCACCGTGATCCTGCCCGCGGAACGGGACCTGCCCATGGGACACGGCCTGCCGGGAGATGAAAAGACGAAATCAACCATCGATTCGGTTCTGATCCAGATCCACTCCTCCGGGGAAATCATCGAAGGCCAGGGCTTTGGCGAATTGCAACTGGATGCGGATCCCGGGGTGCGGGATCTACCGCTGCTCGAATCCAGACTCGATGTCCGTCGCCAGGTGGCGCGCGCAACGGGCCAGGAATTGATGGTGGTGATCGCGGCGGATCATGATGCCCGGACCCAGCGCGTGGTCGATGTGCTCAATGTTCTCGCCGGTATGGAGATCGGGAAGGTGACTTTCCGCGATCTCGATCAGGGCAGGTAAATCGGCGGACAGGCTTCCAATTGGAGCGGAAGTATTCGGGACGGCCACAGTCGTCTTGACGTGGGCCCATGTTCGGCGGGATGCTCCGCGCGCCATGAGTGATACCAAACGTCCCTTTTCCAGTCCGATGCTCGACGGCCCGGACCGTGCCCCCAGCCGCGCGATGCTCTATGCCGTCGGTTTTGAGAAGGAGGATTTCGACAAGCCCCAGATCGGCATCGCCTCCACCTGGAGTGAGGTCACTCCCTGCAACGTCCACATCGACAAGCTTGCCCGCGAGAGCTCCAAAGGGGTCGACGCTGCCGGCGGCAAGGGCATTATCTTCAACACCATCACCATTTCAGATGGCATTTCGATGGGCACGGAGGGGATGAAGTATTCCCTGGTGTCGCGCGAGGTGATTGCCGACTCGATTGAGACCGTCGTCGGTTGCGAGGGCATGGATGGTTACGTGGCCATCGGCGGCTGCGACAAGAACATGCCCGGTTGCGTGATGGCCATGGGCCGCATGAACCGCCCCTCGGTCTTCGTCTACGGCGGCACCATCATGCCCGGCTGTGCCTCCATCAAGGGCGAGGAAAAGGATCTCGATATTGTTTCGGTGTTCGAGGCCGTCGGCAAACATGCGAACGGCGAATACACTGACGAGGATCTTGCCACCGTCGAGTCCTGCGCCATTCCCGGCCCCGGCTCCTGCGGCGGCATGTACACCGCCAACACCATGGCCAGCGCGATCGAGGCGCTCGGCATGTCGCTCCCCAACAGTTCGGCCCAGGCTGCCATCTCCGACGACAAGATGCGCGACTGCTTCGATGCCGGCGCGGCCGTGCTCAACCTGATCGAGCTCGGCATCAAGCCGCGCGACATCATGACCAAGGAGGCCTTTGAGAATGCAATCACCCTGCTGATTGCGCTCGGGGGTTCGACCAACGCCTGTCTGCACATCCCGGCGATGGCGCACGCCGCTGGCGTGGACATCACCCTCGACGACTTCGAGCGCATCGGCAAGAAGGTGCCGCTGCTCGCCGATCTCAAGCCTTCGGGCAAGTATGCCATGGCCGACTTGGTGAAGATCGGTGGCACCGTGCCGCTGATGAAGATGCTGCTCGATGCCGGCCTGCTCCACGGCGAGTGCATGACGGTCACCGGCCGCACCATGCGCGAGAATCTCGAGAAGATGGCGGGCAGCTATCCGGAAGACCAGGAGATCATCCGCCCGCTCGACAATCCCATCAAGAAGGACAGCCACCTGCGCATCCTGCGCGGTAACCTTGCCGAAGGGGGGGCGGTCGCCAAGATCACCGGCAAGGAGGGCGAGCTCTTCACCGGCAAGGCGCGGGTGTTCAACTCCGAGCCCGAGGCGATGAAGGCCATTCTTGCCAAGGAAATCGTCAAGGGGGATGTCATTGTCATCCGCTTCGAGGGCCCCAAGGGAGGTCCCGGCATGCGCGAGATGCTTGGGCCCACCAGCGCCATCATGGGCCTGGGTCTCGGCAAGGAGGTGGCGCTCATCACTGATGGCCGATTCTCCGGAGGCAGCCACGGTTTCGTGGTTGGCCACATCACACCCGAGGCCTACACCGGGGGTGCGATCGCGCTGCTGGAAGACGGCGACGAGATTACCATTGATGCCGTCAACAACCGCTTGGACGTGAATCTCGGCGACGAGGAACTCGCGGCCCGCAAGACCAAGTGGCAGCAGCCCGAGCCGCGCTACCGGCACGGCGTACTCGCCAAGTATGCCAAGCTGGTGTCCACCGCCAGCGAGGGTGCGGTCACCGACAAATACCTTTGAGGCTTAGGATTGCTGGCTCGCGCCACCCAGCGCGCGTTTGATGCCCAGCATCAGGCGGCTCAGTTGTGCGCGGATGGGTTCGAGGTAACGGACCAGTATCACGAAGAATGCCAGAAAGAGGGTGGCACCCACGGCCGCCTGCCAGGGACCTAAGCGGTGGTGCAGCAAGTCGTTGAGGGCAAGGGTGGGGAAGGGCATCCACGAGATGATGGATCCATAGAGCACCACCATGTGCAGGATGTAGATGACGAGGGTGTTCTGACCGACCTTCAGGAACAGGTGGTCTTGGGGGATGCGGTGGCCGTAGCGGTAATCGATGAACATCAGCAGGCTGATGGCCATCAGCACCATCCCCATGCGTTCGTAGATCCAGTCCGTGCTGCCCAGCGACAAGCCTGCAGGAGCCGCGATATCGATGGCGGCCAGCAATGGGCTTGTGCCGAAATGCAGGGCGGCCCCCACGAATGCAAACAGGCCGGGAAACCACCACTCGTGGATCAGGTGGCGGTGGTCGCGCACGAGGCATCCAATCGCGGCCCCCATGAGGGTGAAGCCGACGAAGGGTACCGTGGGGAACAGAACGGTTGGATGCTCCCGTCCGAGCACAGGTGAGATGACCTGCCACCATCCCTGCTCGATCCAGGTGATCCCCAGTGGCCATTCGCGGGTCACCGGGGTCAGCGAAAACAGTACCAGGGCGCTGGTGAGGAAGCAGATCCATGCAGGGACGATCCGCAGCAGTTTGTGGACGGCGTAAACGACCAGGATTGCGGCCAGGCCACAGGCAATGCATTCGAGGATGTGGAAAGCGTAGGTCTGCACCACGAAGCCCCAGAAGAACAACTCGAGCACGCGCCTGGAGCCTTTCCTCACCCGCATGTTCCGATGCCAGGGTTGTTCGTCCTGACGGAGCAGGAGGTAGGTGAAGATGAGACCGGTCACAGTCAGGAACATGGGTGCGGTGAAGCGCCGTATGGCAGTCCATATGGCATAGGCCGGATGATCCAGATCGCGCGCCGAGATCATCAGGCATTCATCGACGAAATGACCCTCGAGCATGAGCAGGATCGCCACACTGCGGGCCATGTCGATGAAGCGCAGACGCGGCGGCTTGTGGTCTGCCGGAATATCCATCGCTGCGGTCTATTTGGACTTTCTGATCTTCAGGGCCTTGGCGGCAGCGCGGGATTCGGCTTCCTTCTTGCTCTTGCCCTCTCCGGTGGCGAGAACCTCGCCGCACCAGGAGACCTGGGCCTTGAAGACGCGGCGATGGTCGGGGCCGCTTTCGGAGACGATGCTGTATTCCGGCGCTTCCGGATGCAGGGCCTGCAGGAGTTCCTGGAGTTGGCCCTTCGGGTTTTCCTCCTCCGGGCTGTCTTCCAGAGCGGCAATGTCGTCCTCGACCAGACGCAGCACGATGGCCTGGGCCGCCTTGCGACCGGAATCCATGTAGACCGCACCGATCAGGGCCTCGAAGGCATCGGCCAGGGTCGAGTCGCGCCTATGGCCACCACTGGCCTGCTCGCCCTTGCCGAGCAGGATGTAGTCGCCGAGATGGATTTCGCTGGCGAACTTGGCGAGGGCGGGCCGCGAGACCAGGCGCGAACGCAGCTTGGTGAGTTGGCCTTCCGGGAAGGCGGGAAATCGATTGTGGAGTTCCTCGGTGATGATCAACTGGAGCACGGCGTCGCCGAGGAATTCGAGGCGCTGGTTATCGAAGTGCGGTTTCGACGTTTCGTAGGCCAGGCTGGGGTGGGTCAGTGCCTCGGCCAGCAGTAGGGAGTTTCGAAACTTGTAATCAATCCTGCTTTCCAGCGTCTCCATGTGAACTTCGGTTTCCTCCTCCCCCTCCCGAAAATGACCTCCTGGAGGAACAGAATCCGATGGGAAAGATGGGGTGATCGACGGGGCTCGAACCCGCGACAACCAGAATCACAATCTGGGGCTCTACCAACTGAGCTACGACCACCGTTTTGTTGGCGGACGGGAGGATTGCGCGAAGCCCCGAGATTTGGAAAGCAAAAATTGGCTCGAATCGGGGATTCCCTGTTTTTTCCGCCCCGATCCATGCTTGGCATCGGCCACTTACCAGGCATGATGCGCCCCCACGCCCGATTTTCCCGATTTCGCCCATGAGTCCCGAAGAACAACTTGCCACGCTGACTGCCGGCGCCTCCAAGGTGCTCTCCGAAAAGGAGCTGCTCGAGAAGCTCAAGCTGGGCCGTCCCCTGCGCATCAAGCTGGGAGTGGATCCAACCGCGCCCGACATCCACTTCGGTCACACGGTGGCCCTTGAAAAACTGCGCCAGTTCCAGGAGCTCGGTCACCAGGCGGTGCTCTTGATCGGCGACTTCACCGCCACCATCGGCGATCCTTCCGGCCGCTCCGCAACCCGTCCGCCTCTCAGCCGCGAAGAGGTGTTGGTCAACGCCGAAACCTATACCGAGCAGGCCTTCAAGATCCTCGACCGGGAGCAGACCGAAATCGTCTACAACGGCGACTGGTTCCGCAAGATGAGCTACGAGGAAGTGCTGCGCCTCAACGCGCGGGTGACCATGCAGCAGATGCTGCAGCGCGAGGACTTCCGCAACCGCGTGGATGGTGGCCAGGAAGTGCGCCTCCACGAGCTTCAATACCCCATCATGCAGGGTTGGGATTCGGTGGAGATCCGCGCCGATGTCGAACTTGGCGGCACCGATCAGCTCTTCAACATCCTGGTCGGCCGCGACCTGCAGAAGGAAGAGGGCCAGGACCAGCAGGTGGTGATGGTGCTGCCCCTGCTCGAGGGCCTCGATGGCGAACGCAAGATGTCCAAGTCCTACGACAACTACATCGGTGTATCCGATCCACCCGTTGAAATGTATGGCAAGCTGATGAGCGTGTCCGACGAGTTGATGGACCGCTACTACCAGCTGCTGCTAGGGGAGGAGCGCGATCCTGATGCTCATCCGATGGATGCCAAGAAGGACCTGGCCGAGCGCCTGACCGCCCGCTACCACGGGCAGGAAGCGGGCAAGTCGGCGCGTGTCGACTGGGACCAGCGCTTCTCCAAGCGCGATCTCGCCAGTGCCGACCTGCCCGAGTTGACCGTGGCCGATCTTGAGGCGGACACCACCGTGCTGGGTCTCACCTCACTCGCCTTCGAGAAGGGCCATGGCCTCAAGAAGTCCAATGGCGAGCTGCGCAAGCAATTCATCATGCCTGGAGCGGTGCAACTCAATGGCGAAAAGCTGCAGGATCCCACGGCCGTGGTGGCGCCCCAAGCGGGGGATGTGCTCAAGCTCTCCAAGAAGCACGCAGTGCGCTTCGTTTGATGGGAATCAGTCCTTGCGGAAGTGATCCCAGCCACCGCTGAGAGTGTCGCCTTCTTCGATCTCACAGAGCGAGCCGATGACACTCAGTGCAGTTTCCGGAAAGCGTTTTGCCCAGGACTCCCGGAGGGGGGCCACGCTGTCGGCATCGATGGCAAACAGCAATTCGTAGTCCTCGCCATCATTGAGGGCCTGCTCGATGCTGCAATTGGCGTGGAGGGGCAGGGCGGAATGGTCGAGTTTTGCTCCGCATCCAGAAGCCCTGGCCAGGCGCGGCAGGTCGGCGGCGAGGCCGTCCGAGAGATCCATCATGGCGGTGGGCTTGAACTGGCGGGTGAGCCAGTCCGCCTCCTCGACGCGCGGCAGGAAGTCGAGATGCCTTTCCTCCAGCGAGCCACCCAGCTTGCCGGTGACCAGCAGCAGGTCCCCAGCCTTGCCCTCACTTCGAAGCGTGACCTGCTCCCGGTTCACCACGCCGCGGGCGGCAATCGAGATGACTACCGGCGCGCCCTCGGGACAGCGGGTGGTTTCGCCTCCCACCATCCTCGCGCCAAAGGCTTCCAGGCATTTGCCCATGCCCCGGTAAAGCCCCGTGGCCCAGTCGACCGAAACGGATCCCGGCAGCGCGAGGGTCACGAGAAACTCTTCGGGTCGCCCGCCCATGGCTGCAATGTCCGAGATCACCCGGGCCACGGCCTTCCAGCCGACGCGCGACGCTTCCGTGTCCGGATCCCAATGCCTCCCCTCGACCATGGCGTCGGTCTTGAGTAGTTGCTGCACATCTCCATCCGCTTCGATGACCGCGCAGTCATCGCCGGCTCCAGCTGCGCCAGTTCCGAGGGCTGCAGCCGGCACCTGCTCGAGCAGCTTGTCGATGAGGGAATCTTCTCCCATGTTGCGGATTTCATCCATGATCCATCAGTAGGGCAGGAAGGGGAGCCATTCCAGCAAGATGGCGGAGTTGGCGTTCTGGTTCCGGACCGCGAGAATCCCCAGCACGCTGAGTCCGTTAAAGCAGGCATGGATGGCGATGGGCATCCAGATCGAGCCGGAGCGCTCGTAGAGCCATACCATCATCAGGGCCAACAGGAAGAGGGGAAGGATGGAGACCAAACTGTTGTGGATGGCGGCAAACAGCAGCGAGGAACAAAGGGCAGCCACCCAGATGCCGCCGTATTTTTTCAGGACCGGATAGAGATAGCCGCGGAACACGAGTTCCTCCCAGAGCGGGGCCATGACCACGGCGGCGATGATCATCATCCCCAGGACGGCGGGATCCCGGGTGTTTTCGAGAAGGGCGACGGTGTCCTGTTTGGTTTCCACGCCAAGGGATTCCAGCCATTCGCGGTAGCCGATGGAGTCGATGCCATAGAAGATTGCTGCGAGCAGGATCACCGAAACGGGTGCAATCCACAGGGCCTCTCGCCATTGCCGCCAGCGAAGACCGAGCCATTCATTGAGGCTGGTGAGGCGCATGGCTGCAACCACCACCACGGCGGGAATGATCAACTGGATCAGCATGCCGACAAACAGTTGGCTGGCGGTGATCGCCGACAGGTCGGTGCCTTGCTGGCTTTTCAGGCTGCCCAGGGACGCATTCACGAAAAGCAGGTAGAGAAGGGAAATGCCCATCAGGTCTCCGCGGCGATAGAAGGCGGTCTTGACCTTTCCCGGCAGGATGGGCGGAGGTTCTGGAAATCCTGCAATTTCGCCTGTCTGCTCATCCGGCATAGCAGGAGCTCCAATGCCCGGACCCGTCCGGTCCCGCCTGAGAAATCGGTAGCCTATGGCCACCACCGCGATGAGCAGCGTGAGGGCATAGAGGATGCTGAAAATGGTTGGAATCAGATCGGGCATTCGTGCGCGGCCACAAGCTGTAACTGGAATGCGCCATGGGCCAGCGCAAAAACCCGCGTAGCCTTGTCTGGAGCAACTGGAAATCAATCTACGCGATGACGTGGGTATCGATTTGTCCTTGTTGGAAGCAAGGTGCCAACCTTAGTTTCTGCTCTCCCCTTGCTGATTTGGTGATCGATTCCAAATGACCAACTGCGGCATTCGTTCTCACCCCTGTGGAAGTCACTCCCCCATTCACCCGATCCATGTCCGACTCCA
Organism: Akkermansiaceae bacterium; assembly: GCA_033722655.1. Classification (GTDB taxonomy): domain Bacteria; phylum Verrucomicrobiota; class Verrucomicrobiia; order Verrucomicrobiales; family Akkermansiaceae; genus Luteolibacter. Next base: position 12,014 of record JAWVYP010000026.1, read on the forward strand.
GCTTCACACCCCCGGATCTGGACAGCCTCAATGAGTGGCTGCCGGCCTATGAGTTTGTCAGCCGGATTGCCAGTGACGACACCAAAGCGGTTTACCTGGTCAAGCAGAAGTCCCTCGATCGCAAAGCCGCGGTCAAGTTCTACTCGCCCGAACTGAGTCGCTCCGAGGAGTTTCGCAAATCCTTCGCCGACACCACCAAGCTGATGGCGCGTCTCAAGCACCCCAACCTGATCGGGGTCTACGACTCCGGCCTCGATCATGACATGCTCTACTTGGTCGGGGAGTTTGTTGCCGGCAAGCCGCTCTGGAATTCAACCCGCGGCAAGCCCATCCACATCAAGCATGTGAAAAATCTGATGGAGGGTATCGTCGAAGGCGTTTGCCATGCGCACAAGAACGACATCCATCACGGCTCCCTGAGCTTGGGCAACATTCTCATCGATGAATCCCACACGCCCAAGATCGGAGGCTTCAGCCAGGCCACCGGCGATACGTCCAGACTCGACCCTGCGGCGCTGCGTTTCCGTGCGCCCGAACTGGGTGAGCACGGTGCCGAGCCCACGGCCCAAGCCGACATCTATTCGATGGGAGTGATCCTGCGCGAAATGGCCATCGGCCAGACCGCTGCCGAGGCCGAGCTGGCGGGAATTGAAGGCCATGGACTGGCCCTCAAGCGTTTGGTCAAGAGGGCGACTTCGCCGGATCCATCCAAGCGCCACCGCAGTGCGGAGGACTTCAAGGAGGAACTGCTGTCCGCCTTCGGCGAGGAGGGCTCCGGCAAAAGTCCCGCCGGTGGAAGCTCGCCCTTGGCGGCCGGTGCCAAGCTGGCGACGGGTGGCAGCGGTCCTTCCGGTGGAGCTGCGCGCGGGGCCGGAGCATCACCCGGGGCCAGGCCTGCGGCCATGGCTGCGGTCAAGCCCGCCTCGCCCTTCAAGCTGTGGATTCACCTGATCATCATCGTGATGCTGTTGGTTGCCATCAGCATCGCCTGGAAGGCCTACAAGGAAAAGAAGGCCGAGACCGAGGCGGCCAAGCAGGCCAGCAAATCGTCTCCCGGGCGAACCTACCAAGTCATTCACAAGAAGGCCCCTCCACGGCAGAATAAGCGGTGGGAGGATGATGCTGCTGCTCCAATGGGTCAATTTCCCGACGACGCCGGTGCGGATCCGGTCGTGACCCGGCCCAAGCGCGATGTTGCGGGTGATCTGCAGCGCCTGCGCTCCGCCTTGGTGAGTGGCGCTCGTCGCGAGATGCCCGCAGGCACACTTAAGCAAGGGAATCATTACTTCCTCCATGTCGATATCCCGATGACCTGGGAAGATGCATTCTGGTATGCCATCGATCATGGCGGGCACCTGGCGGTTCCGACACGCCTGGCGACCACCGACTGGATGCGAGACGACCTGGTTGGGGCTACCGGTGATGCGTTCTGGGTGGGGGCGGCCAAGAGTGGAGCCTACACCTGGACGCTTGCGGATGGACGTTCATGGCGCCCCAAGGAAGCTGCGGTCAAGAAGGGCAGCTATGCCGCAGTAGGTAGCGATGGTTCCCTCGAGGGAAGGAAGGACCGCGAGACGCTCGAGTTCGTGATTCAGTGGACGGATGGTGGCCCCAATCCGGGCTCGCTTGAATCCCTGCTTGAGACCACGAGGAAGTCGCTGGCGACGTCAACGCCGGTCTATCCACCGGGAACCGTAGCCGTCAACCTGCGCCGTTACCTGTATGTGCCGCATGCGACTGACTGGAAAACGGCAGTCCTCAGCGCTCGCTCGGGTGGTGGCAATCTGGCAGTGATTTCCGATCTGACAGAGAAGTTCAGCATCGACAAGCTGACCATGAATCTCGATGCCCCCCAGGGAATCTGGATCGGTGGCTTCCATCTGCCGGACAAGGGCTGGCGCTGGAGTACTGGCGAGGCTTGGACCTCCACGGACTGGCCCCAGGACAAAGCGGCGGGCGATCCAGAATCTGCATTGTTGGTGCAGCCGGGCGGCAAATGGGAGCAAGGCCCAAGAAAACAAAAAACATCAGGTTACCTGATCGAGTGGAGCGAGGATTCCACCAAATCTCGTTAGTTGATATGCCCCCCAAAAAAAATCCTGACATGCAAGTGTCCAAAGCTGCTTTCGGAATAGGCAAGTTCATGAGTGGTTTGTCCCTTGCGCCAAGGTTTCACATGAGTTAACATATAGGGCCCTTCGCGCTGCGTGCGCCTTGCGCCATCCCTCCATCATGTCCGACCCTGCAGCGACCATTGGCTTTCAGCCGAGAGATGCCCGAGAACTGGCATCTCTGTTTCCCGGGTACAAGATCCAGCATCTTGTGGCAACGGGTGGAATGGGCGCGGTGTATTGCGCGGTCCAAAAATCCCTCGACCGGGTGGTGGCGATCAAGATCCTGCCCACCGAGTTCTCCCAAGATCAGAGCTTTTGCAACGCATTCGAGGCCGAGGCCAAGGCCATGGCCAAACTCAATCATCCCAACCTGATTGGCGTCTTCGACTTCGGTGAAATCTCGGGCATGCTCTACATCATCATGGAGTATGTGGAGGGCGAGTCCCTGCACGACATCATCCAGGGTGGGATCATCAAATCGGCCGAGGCCCTGCGCCTGATGAGTGGCATTTGCGCCGGGGTGGCCAGCGCACACGAACACGGCATTCTCCACCGCGACATCAAGCCGGCCAACATCCTCCTGGATGCCCATCTCCAGCCCAAGATCGGTGATTTCGGACTGGCTCGTCCCATGGATCTGAAGGTCGAGGACGGGGAGCAGATTTACGGCACGCCGGGTTACACCGCGCCGGAGGTCATTGCACCGCCCCACGATTTCGACCAACGCGCTGACATTTTTTCGCTCGGTGTCATGCTCCACGAGTTGATCACCGGCAAGCTGCCGGAAGATGACCCGCGGCCGGCATCCGCCCAGGTCCGCTGCCATCCGCGCATCGACGCGGTGATTCGCAAGGCGACCCAGCAGGATCCCGCAAAGCGCTTCCAGACTGCGGCCGAGATGGCGGAAGAGTTGGCCAAGGTCGGCCAGGCCGGCATCAACAAGATGACCCAGGCGGTCCGCCTGCCCGGTTCTGCTCTCAACCCGACCAGTGCCGTGTCGACCATCACCTCCAGGGCAATTCCCCTGAGCAAGAACACCACCGCGGTGCAGCTGCGCAAGAACACGGCGGCAACCCCCTTGAGTAAAAATACGGGTTCGGTTCCCGCGATCACGCCTGCCGGTGCGGGTTCGGTTCCCACTCCGACCCCAACTCCCGCGACGAACCGTCAGGCTCCTGCCACCGGAGGCAGGGCGCAGGCAGCCCAGCCACAAAGTGGAGCCTTTTCCCCGCGTCCATCGATGGTGTCCTCCTCCAACAGCAGTGGGAATGGCGGGGTGTTGATTGTGATCGGAATCGTGGTGGTGGCGGTGGTGTTCATCATCATCGCGATGGGCGGTGGTGGAGACGACAAGGAGCAGGACAATGGCACCAGCCAGGAACTGGAAGACCTGATCCGCTCGCAGGTGGGGGAAGAATAGAACCCAAGCCGCTTTCCCGGAAAAATGGCTGCTGGCACTGGCGAAATCCGGGAATTGTTCTAGCTTGGCCCCGTGCCCCTTTCAAAGCCCGCCAAGTCAGCAAATTCGGTCATTTCCCTGCACGGCTGTCGCCAACACAACCTGGCGAATCTCGACCTCGAAATCCCCCAGGGCCAGCTTACGGTCGTCACTGGCCCATCCGGATCCGGCAAGTCCTCGCTGGCCTTCCACACCCTTTACGCCGAGGGCCAGCGGCGCTATGTGGAAACCTTCTCGCCCTACGTGCGCCAGTTCTTCGATCGCATGGACAAGCCCGAGGTCGATGAGATCGAAGGGATCCCGCCGGCCATTGCCATCGAGCAGAAGAATCACGTGCGCACCACCCGCTCGACGGTGGGCACGCTGACCGAGATCAACGACTATCTCAAGTTGCTCTACCCGCGTTTGGCCAAGGCCTACGATCCCAAGACCGGTGAGTTGATCGAGCCGGACACCGCTGAATCGGCGGCGGATTGGGCCCGCGATCATGCCGAGGAAGAGGCGGTGCTGGTGACCTTTGCCGTCGAGGTGCCGGAGGATGTCGTGGCCGGGGACTTCTTTGCTTTTCTCAACCAGCAGGGCTACCTGCGCATTCTCCTGAATGGCGAGGTGATGCGAACAGATGATGTGCCACCGGCCGAAGTGCTTGAGGGAGTGATCCGGGTGATGGTGGTGCAGGACCGCCTGAAGGTTGGGGTGCGCAACCAGGGGCGACTGCTCGAGGCCCTCGAAGCTGCCTTCCGCCTGGGCAAGGGGCAGGCCTCCCTGCACAACGCCGAAGGCAAATTGTTGCGCGAGTTTTCCGCCACCTGGACCAACCCGCGCACCGGCTTCACCCTGCGTCCGCCCACGCCCGCGCTGTTTTCCTTCAACTCCCCGCTGGGCGCCTGTCCCAAATGCCGCGGCTTTGGCCGGGTGATCGGAATTGATCTCGAAAAGGCAGTGCCCGATCCCTCGCTCTCGATTGCAGAGGGAGCGATCAAGCCCTTCCAAGGGGAGCGCGGCGAGGAGTGCCAGCGCGACCTCCTGCGCTGTTGCCGCGAGGTCGGCATCGATCCCGATCAGTCTTGGGAAGACCTCAGCGAGGAAGAACAGGAGTGGGTCTACTACGGCAGCAAGGGCGACGCCGAGATGAGCATGGAGGAGCTCGATGCCCTCTGGCACGCCGGCGAATGGTATGGGGTGAAGGGTTTCTTCGATTGGCTCGAGACCAAGGCCTACAAGATGCACGTGCGCGTCTTCCTTTC
>JAWVYP010000027.1:0-16786 GCA_033722655.1 Akkermansiaceae bacterium
CAACAGCAGCAGCACGAGGCCATGTGCACGCTCTACGTCGCACTCACCCGCGCCAAGCGCGGGCTCTACGTCTTCCTCGATCCACCCTCAAAAAAGCACGATGACTCCCGGCCCAGTCTGGCGAATTGGATGATGAAGGCCACCGGCCTCGATGGCGCGGATGCCGAGCCCTACGAAGAGGGTTCCATCGATTGGGCTGAGGGTTTTCCCGCCCTGTCCCCTGCTCCCGACGAGGACGAAGTTGCTGACCTCCGTGCAGCCGACACCGCCGCACGCGCCGCCCTGCTGACCCCGCTTGCCCCAAGCCGCATGTCCGGTCACGGCATTTCCTCGGCCCAGGGCATGGCCTTCGGCCAGGAAGTGCATGGCCTGCTCGAGCGGGTCGCTTGGCTCGATGAGCAGGACGCCGAATTGCCCGACACGCCAGCCGGAGCCGCCGCGCGCAAGCTGCTGGAGTCGCCCACCACCCGTAGCTGCTTTTTACGCGAGGGGCGCGACATCCGACTGCTGCGCGAGCAAGCCATCGACGCTTTGCTTGAAGATCGCTGGATCAGTGGTGCCATCGATCGCCTGCACATTCACCGCAATGCAAAGGGCGCGGTTGAGCGTGTCGAGATCATCGACTTCAAGACCGATGCCGTGGACGAGGCAGATCAGCTTGCCGAAGCCTACCGCGAACAACTTCAGGCCTATCGCGATTGCCTGCAACAGCTTTACCCAAAAGCGGACATCCGCTGCATCCTGCTTTCCACCCACTTGGCCGAGGCCATTGAGTTTTGATTCAGATCAGTCCCCTGACTTCAAGACCTTGATAAACGCATCTTGCGGGATGTTGACCTTGCCGAAGGCCTTCATCTTTTCCTTACCCTTCTTCTGCTTCTCGAGCAGTTTGCGTTTGCGGCTGATGTCACCGCCGTAGCACTTGGCGGTCACGTTCTTGCGCATCGCCGAGATACGCTCGGACGCGATGATATTGCCGCCGATGCAGGCTTGGATGGCGACCACGAAGAGCTGTTGGGGAATCACGTCCTTGAGACGAATGGCCAACGCGCGACCGTAGCTCTCGGCCTTCTCGCGGTGGACGATGGTGGAGAAGGCCTCCACCGGTTCGCCGGCGATGAGCATGTCCATCTTGACCATCTTCGCCGGGCGGTAGCCGCAGTGCTCGTAGTCCATCGAGCCGTAGCCGCGCGTCATCGACTTCATGCGGTCGTTGAAGTCGACGAGGATTTCGGAAAGCGGAACTTCGCAGGTCAGCAACACGCGGGTGGGATCGACGGTTTCGGTGTGGGTGCATTCGCCGCGCTTTTCCATCACCAGCGCCATGATGTCACCGATGTAGTCGCCGGGAATCATGATGAAGAGGCGCACCATGGGTTCGCGGATCTCCTCGATGACCTGGGCGTCAGGCAGCATCGCCGGGTTGTCGACGATCAGCTCCTCGCCGTTGGTCTTGGTCACCTGATAGATCACCGAGGGGTAAGTTGAGATCACGTCCATGTTGAACTCGCGGCGCAGGCGCTCCTGGATGATTTCCATGTGCAGCAGGCCGAGGAAGCCGCAGCGGAAACCGAAGCCGAGCGCGGTCGAGCTCTCCTGCTGGAAGGTGAAGGCCGCGTCGTTGATCTGCAGCTTGCCCATCGCGGTCTTGAGGCCCTCGTAGTCCGAGGAGTCCACCGGATAGATGCCCGAGAAGACCATGGGCTGGATCTCCTTGTAGCCGGGCAACGGCTCGGGGCAGGAATGGGTGGCATCGGTGACGGTGTCGCCGATCTTGGCCTCGTCTGCCGACTTCATGTTGGCAATGACGTAGCCGACGTCCCCGGCAAGCAGTTCATCGCGCTTGGTCATCTTGGGGGTGAAGATGCCGCATTCCTTCACCTCGTAGGTCTTGCCGGTGGCAAAGAGCTTGATCTTCTGACCCTTGCGAATGCTGCCGGAGAAGACGCGCACGTAGGAAACCACGCCGCGGAAGGTGTCGTAAATCGAATCGAAGACCGAGGCGCGCAGCAGCTTGTCCGGGTTCTCGGTGGGCGGCGGAATGCGCTCCACGATGGCTTCGAGAATGTCTTCGATGCCGATGCCGGTCTTGGCGGAGGCGGGGATGGCATCCTCGGCGGGGATGGCGAGGATGTCTTCGAGCTGCTGCTTGCAGTTGTCGACATCGGCGGCCGGCAGGTCGATCTTGTTGAGCACCGGGATGATGGCCAGCTCCTGATTCATCGCCAGATGCAGGTTGGCCATGGTCTGGGCCTCCACGCCCTGGGCGGCGTCAATCATCAGGATGGCGCCCTCGCAGGCCGCCAGCGAGCGGGCCACCTCGTAGGAGAAGTCGACGTGGCCGGGCGTGTCGAGCAGGTTGAGGCGGTAGGTCTTGCCGTCCTTGGCCTTGTATTCCATCGCCACCGGATGGGACTTGATGGTGATGCCCTTCTCGCGCTCGAGATCCATGGCGTCGAGCAGCTGGTCCTGCTTCTCGCGGTCGCTGATGGTGCTGGTCGATTCGAGCAGGCGGTCGGAGAGCGTCGTCTTCCCATGATCAATATGGGCGATGATCGAAAAGTTGCGTGTCAGCTCAGTGGACATACGGCGTGGGGCGCCCGGGTGCCGGGCGCGGCGAACAGAAACAGGAATTTGGGCCAACAGCACGAAAAATCAACCGGGATTGGCAGCGGAGCCGGGCATGTAAATACAGCTCAAATCGAAAAACCTACGAAAAAAGGGCATTGAGCCAAGACAGTGGGCGCATTATCGTGATAAATCATGAAATCCCGACCCTTACTCCTCGCAATCGGCATGGCCGGCCTCGCCTCCATGTCCTCCCTGCATGCCGAGAAGGCAAGCAATGCCCAGAAGTCGATGGCCGTTTACCAGAAGGCTGTCCAACTGGAAGCCAACCACGATGCCGCGGGCGCCAAACAAGCCTATCAGGCCGCGCTCAGGCTCGATCCGGGCAACGCAAAGGCGCGCTACCGCCTCGGCCAGCTCAAGCTCCGATACGACCAGGTGGAAGCCAAGGGCCATGAAAAGAAGTTCAGCACCATCCAGATCCCGGAGTTCCGCGTCGAGGATGCGGAGTTCGGCGAGGCCATCCGTGCTCTGGCCCAGCTGACTGAGAAGGCCTCGGAAGAGGAATTCTATCCCAACTTCGTCATCCAGGATCCCTCCAATACACTCGCGGCCCGCAAGGTCTCCCTGCAGATGAAGGGCGTTCCAGCCGGGCCCATTTTCGAGCAATTGCTCGAAATGGCACGGGCGAAGGCACGCTTCGACAAACACGCCATTGTCATCATGCCGCGCTGATGGCAGGGTGATTGCATGAAGATTGCGGTTCTCGCCTCGCTGCTGCTCCTTGCTTTCTTGAATCTCTGTCCGGCACAGCAGCCGGACAAGGTCATCGTCTACAAGGAGCCCGAGGGCGCCCCACTCAAGCTGCACTGCTTCCTGCCCGATGGCTGGAAGGCCGATGACAAGCGTCCTACCGCAGTCTTCTTCTTCGGCGGTGGCTGGAAGACTGGCACACCGCGCCAATTCTACCGCCAATGCCAGTTGCTCGCCGACAAGGGCATGGTCGCGATCTCGGCGCAATATCGCACCAGCGAATCCCACGGCACCGATCCCAGGGCCTGCGTCGAGGACGGCAAATCCGCCGTGCGCTGGCTCCACCAGCATGCCAAGGAGCTTGGCATCGATGTCGATCGCCTCGCCCTGGGCGGTGGCTCGGCCGGAGGTCACGTGGCGGCGGCCGCCCACTTCTGCAAAGGCTTTGATGCCGAGGGCGAGGATCCCAAGGTGCCCACCACCGCTGATGCTCTGCTGCTCTACAACCCGGTGCTCGACAACGGACCCGGCCAATGGGGTCACAACAAGGTGAAGAAATACTGGGAGCAGATCTCACCGGCCCACAATGTGTTCAAATTGGATCCACCCTCCCAACCGGTGCCGGTGCCTCCCATCCTCTACATGCTCGGCACCAAGGACCGGCTGATCTCGGTGGATACCGCCAAACGCTTCCAGAAAACGGTGGAAGAGGCCGGCGGTCGCATCGAGCTCAAATTGCACGAGGGTGCCGACCATGGGTGGTTCAACCACAAGGAGGGCCTGAAGAACACCAACGAGGAACTGGTCGAATTCCTCGCCTCACTCGGCTGGATCAAGGAGTGAGCTGCCGCTTGCGGCGCCATTCCGCAATCACTTCCGGCAGGATCATCAGGGTGGAGAAGAGCATCAGCCCGGAGGAAATCCAGGCCACCGTCACGGGTCCCGCGGATTCCACCACGGCAAAGGCGATGAAGGGTGAGATCAGGCCGCGCACGCCGGTCATGAAGCTGTGCACGCTCTGGTATTCCGCCACCCGCTCGCCATCGGCAAAACGCGTGGTCCAGAGCGCCCAGAGGATCTCCCCGCCGGAACGCGCGATGCCGTGCAGGGCCATGCCGATGAACAGTCCCACAATGCCTCCGCCCAGATAGTAGATGAGAATGGCGGCCACAAACACGAGGTTGATCAGCGCCCTCACGCTGTAGAAGGGCAGGCGGTCGAAGATCGCGCCCCAGGGCACTACGGTGGCCATTGCCGCCACCATGGGAATGGTGCTGGTGATCAGGCCGCTGCGATCGGCGGCCAGCGCGAAGCCGTAACGCGGGTTGCCGATGTATTCGACAAACAGGGCCATGGCGATGAGGTTGCCGAAGCCCAAAAACATCCAGGCGATGAGCAGCTTGCGGAAGGGGCGGTCATCTCGGACGTGCTGCATGGCATCAAACCAGCGGATGCGGTTGGAGATGCGCAGCCGCACCGGGGCCATGGCCGTCACGCAGGCGGCCATCATCAGGCAGCTTAGGGCGTAGACCAGAAACAGGCCTTGGAAACTGCCGTGCTGAAGCCAGAGACCGAAGGCCCAGCCTGCCGTGGCCACCGTCGCCGTGCGCGTCAGCGAACTGATCGAAAACAGGCGGCCACGGCTGTGATCCGCGTAATGCTTGCGGTAGATCTGGGCCATCAAGGGCAGCCCGGCACCCAGGCCGATGAAGGCTGCACAGGTTGCGCCCATGTAGAGCCAGGGACGGCCGGCTGAAAATGCCGCCACCAGGAAACCGATGGAGGACAGAGCCCACAAGCTTCCGGTCATCCGGTTCACCGAGCAACCCACCCGGCGAATCAACTGCACCACGAACAGGCTCATCAGCAGTCCGATGCTGCTCGAACCCAGGATGGCCCCCTTCATCCAGGAGGGCAGCCCGAATTCACGGATCGCGATGAAGATCGCGAAGGTCATGAAGGCCGTTGCGACCAGGCCCTGCGGTGCCGAGCGCAGCAACTCCAGGCGGAAGGTCCGCCGCTGCTGGCTGAAATCGAAATGGCCGGGGGGAAGCTGCGCCATGAGGCCGAGAGCATGGGACCCGCCCCCACCATTGGCAAGGGGCTCAATCGGCCGCAATGAGGGCAATTTTATGGGGGATCACTTGCGAAATCGGCGATCCATACTAATCTCATACCATGACTACATTGAACTCGGAACTCTGTGCCCGCTTGCAACAGCGACTGCGCGATGCCGAGAAGCATGCGCATGCTGCTCTGGAACAATCCTCCGACAAGGCAGACCCGCTGCATGAGGCGACGCTCGAATTGCTCGACGCCCACCGGGAAATCCGCGACATGCTCAACGAACATGATCTCGAAAATTCGAGCAAGCTGAACGACCCGGAAGTGGAAGTGGCAGCCGTTGAAGTGGGCCGCGAGGAACACGAACACAAGGCGGAGATAAAGGACATCCTCAAGGCCATCTTCATGTGGCGGGATGACCCCGCGGAACGCGCGCAGCGCTCCTGAGGCCGGGTCAGCCGAACAGGCCGGTGATCGGCTTGCCGTTCTTGCCACCCATCTTGAAGGGCCGCTTGGTCGGCGACATCACCACCTTGTCGTGGGGAATGCCCAGCGCGAAGGCCAGGGTGGCGTTGAAGTCATCCGCCCCCACCTTGCCCTCGACCACATTGGAGGCCGTCTCGTCGGTCTTGCCATGGGCCATGCCGCCCTTGATACCGCCGCCTGCAAACATGCAGGAGAAGGCCTTGGGATAGTGGTTGCGGCCGGCGTCACTGGTGATGCGCGGACTGCGGCCGAATTCGGTGGCCACCACGACCAAAGTCGATTCGAGCAGACCCCTTGAGGAGAGATCGGCGAGCAGCGCGCTCAGCGCCTGGTCCAGAACGGGAATCTTCTGCTCCATCTGGGTGAAGTTGTCGGCGTGCCAGTCGAAGCCGCCGTATTCGACCTCGATGAAGCGCACGCCGCGCTCCACCAGGCGACGTGCGCGCAACACGCCCTGGGCGAAGCGCTCTTGGCCATAGGCATTGCGGGTCTGCTGACTCTCGCGGGACAGGTCGAAGGCATCGAGGTCCTTGGAGCTCATCATCTTGATCGCGGAGTCGTAGACATCGGTGTAGGCCCGCACCGATTTCTGGCCGCGGTGATACTTGGAGTCGAAGTCGTGATCGAGCTCGCGTCGCAGCTCGAGCTGGCGCTGGAGCTGCTTGTCGGTGGTCTTGCCGCGGGGCTTGATGTTCTGCAGTCCCTTGGCGGGGTCGCCGATGGGCAGGGGTGCGCTGTTGGGCTCGAAAAATCCCGCGCCCGGGTGCTGGTTGCCGCCTCCCACCAGGACGAATGGCGGCAGCTCGTCGCTGATGCGGCCAGCCAGCTTGGCCGCCCATGAGCCGGAGGAAGGATGGAGCACGGAGCCGCGTGGCGAGTAGCCGGTGTGCATCAGGTACTTGCCCTGCTCGTGCGCGCCCTGGGTGGTGCTCAGCGAGCGCACCAGTGCCACCTTGTCCATCTGCTTGGCGAGCAGCGGCATGCAGTGGCCCAGCTGGATGCCCTCGACATTGGTCTTGATGGCCTTGGTCGGGCCCTTGATGTCCGAGGGGGCGTCCGGCTTGGGATCAAAGGTGTCAATGTGGGTCATGCCGCCGGACATGTAGAGATAGATGACGTGCTTGGCCTTGCCGCCCCCGGCCTTGGCAATGGCCGGGTCCACCGCCCAGGCGTTGTCGGTGAACAGGCGTGCCATCGAGCCGCCGATGGTCAGGCCGAAACAGGTCTTGGCCGTGGCACTGAGGAAGTCGCGGCGGTTGAGTTCGTTGAGGCGGTTGGGATTCATCGGGATGGGGGGAAGGATTTACTGGATGAAGATGAAGCGCTTGGAGTTGACCATCGCGGTGGCGAGGTCGTTGAGCGACTGGCGGTCGGCCGCCAGCGACACGTAGCGGCTGGTTTCGGCCGGCTCAGGCTTGGTCCCGAACAGGGCGAGGAAGAGGTAGTCCAGTTTCGCCTGCTCGGACTCGAGCTTGGCAAGCTGCCTGGGCAGGTAGAACTCGGGGTTGCCGAGCGGGTGGGTCTGCCAGTTGTTGAGCAGGGTCAGCGCCTGCGGAACCGTGGCCCAGGTCTTGCCCGACGATGGGGTCTGGCGGTCCGAGCCGCCGAATTCGCGCACCATGTGGCCGGGGTGGAAGGGAGCCGGCAATTCCGAAGCCCGCAGCATCCCCTTGCGGTCACGCCCGTCGCTGGACCCCATCATCGCCATGGCCATCAGCGGATTGGCCTGGGCGCGGGCCTCATTGACCTGCGCGCGGGCCTCCCTCATGGCCTCCTGCGCCTTGATCTTCTGCTCGCGGTTTTCGGCGTCGCGCAAGCGCAACTGCGCCTGGCGCACGGCGGTCTGGGCCTCGCGCAGGCGCTTCTCGCCTTCTTCGGCGGCCTCGGCCAGCACCACCAGGTCTCCGGCCGGTGCATCGAAGACAGCCTTGACCATGCTGACGTGGCTCTGCCAGTCCTGGGCAAGGGATTCGTTGATGCTGTCATCGACCTTGCCGTGCCGCAGCACCAGGAAGGAATCGTAGAGCTGCTCCGCGCTCATCCGGCGCAGGACCATGCCACGGAAGAACACGGGCTCCCCCTTCACCGGTTCCTTGGCCATGCACTTGCGCTCGAAGAGCTTGGTGCGAAACAGGATGCGCTGAAACTGCCTGAGGTCGTAGTTGCAAAGCACCATGTATTCCTCGAGTTTCGCCGCCAGCTCGGGGTGGGCCGTCCTCGAGTCCTCCTTGAGATCATCCAGCGAGTCGTAGAGGGGCGCCCCGAAGACGCGCTCCCACATGCGGTTGACGATGGTGCGGGTGAAGTAGGCGTTTTCGGGCGAAGTCACCCAGTTGGCGAATGCCTCCTTGCGCTTCTCGGGCGGCACGTCCTCGAGCTTGGGGCCGAAGAGGGTTTCCGCCTCCACAACTTCACCGGGTTCGCCGTCCGCATACTTGTAGTCCTTGGGCAGCCGCAACTGGCGCTTGGGATTGTCGCTGATGGCATCGTTGTTGAGAACCCGGAAGAAGGGGCGCATCTGGCGTCCCGCCTGGCGCATGAAGTTGCGGTTCTCGCGGCCCTTCTGCTTGGCGTTCTGGCCGGCCTTGTCATCGCCACCCTTCTTGGCCTTCAGGTCCTCCGCCACACGCCGCACCATCTCCCGCATGTCCTCGCTGCGGTACTCCATGCCGCCACCGAAGGCCGCCATCTGGTAGTAGTCATACTGGGTCCAATCCTCGAAGGGGTGGTCGTGGCATTGGGCGCATCCCATCTGCTGGCCGAGGAACACCTGCATGGTGTTGCTGAAATTGTCCAGGTGCATGTTGCGGTCGCGCAGGTAGTAGCCCACCGCCGGGTTTTCCACCGCGTGCCCACTGGCCCCGAGCATCTCCCTCACCAGGTCATCCCAGGGTTTGTCCTCGTGGATCGAGTTGCGCAGCCAGACGTGCCAGCCCAGGCCGTGCTTCTCGCGGCCCGTGCGCGTCTCGACCCGCAGGAGGTCTCCCATCCAGTTGAAGAGATGGGACTCGTAACCGGGGGAGGCGACCAGTTGGTCGATCAGGTCCTCCTTCTTGGAAACCGAACGGTTCTCGATGTAGGCGCGCGCCTCCTCGGCGGTCGGGATCCGGCCGACAATGTTGAGGTAGGCCCGGCGCACGAAAATGCCATCATCGACCCGCCCCTCCGGAATCACCTGCGCCTTGTCGTAGTCGCGGGCCATGAACTGGTCAATCTGTGCAGCCGCGCGCTTGACCACCAATGGATCCAGGGGCTGGGCCTGGAGCCAAGTCGGCAGCAGGCAGGTCGCACAAATGAGAGGGAGAAAACGGGTCATACCAAGCGATGACACCATCGCCCGGGCAAAAAGTTGCCAACCAAATGCAAAAAAGCCCCAAAAAGGGGCTCAGCTGGCCCCTTTCGGCCAAGATCCGTCATCACCAGTCGGCATCGTAGCCGCGGGCGTCGACATGGGTGAAACGGCGGTAGCCGCCCACTCCACCGTTGAAGAGACCCAGGCGGCGCAACTCGCGAGCGGTGCGGGTCACCTTGGAGGGACGGGTTTTCGCAAAGCTGACATCCACCGCCACGTTCTCCTGATGCCAGGAACCCTTTTTGGCGCCGTAGCAGCGCGCATTGTAGGCGGGAGAGCGGTAGGCGGAGATCACTTCCACCTCGTTGACGTTCATCTCCCTGGCGATGCGGTCCACCACCTTGAGGATGTAGCCCATGCGCTTCCAAGTGTTGCGGGGCGGCAGCACGTTCCAGACGCCGCGGCGCTGCTTGACGTGGGAGTCAATGACCTGTGCCGCGTCAATGCTCTTGAGTCTGAGCGAGTTCAGGTAGCGGTGGTAGGCGCCCGCCGAGCGGTTCTTGCGAGCCCAGGCTTCAGGCACGTCGAGCTTGTCATTGCCGCCGAGTCGCAGCGCCACTTCATCGGCAGAAGCCGCGGTGGGCAGCGAAGCGAAGAGGGCAGCGCCCATGCCGGTGAGACCGAGGGTCCCGAGCGCATGTCGTCGATCAATCAGCGAATTGCGGAGGCATTCTCCGGCAGCTTCGACTTTGGAATCGAGATCAGGGCAGCGATCGGAATCGGGGGTCTGGGACATAGGCAAGGGATGCGTAACGCGGAAACCCAATAGCAAACCAGGCCCGATACCACCCACAAGAAAATTCACCCTTGGGCGTAAAAAATGCTCCAACATGCGTTGGATTTTTCCCCAGCGTCTGGGCTGGCCGACTCACTGGCTCTTCGTCGCTGGCTGCTTGGCCTTGGGCAGAAAGGGCGTGCGCAGGGAGTCCATCAGGTGGAAGACGTCGGCAAAATCCCGGTGGCTGTCGCTCTCCTGCTTGCCGAAAACCTGCTCCTCGATGAGGTGGAAGACCATGTCACCGACGTCCTCGCCGCGATGCACCCCCCACTCCGCCATCAGGGTGGCGGCCATGGGGCCGAACTGGTCCAAGGCGTGATCGCGGAATCCCGCCAGCAGCTCCGGCCCGCTGACGTGGCGAGCCTGGCCCGCATTTTCCTCGGCAATGCGCTTGAGGGTAAAGTCGAGCGCCTCCTTGAGGAAGAAGTAGGCCTGGGCATCAAAGCGCCCATCCCGCTTGAGGATGTTGGCGATGGACTGCTCGAACTGGATGGCCTGCATGGGCCAGAAGCCTGCCCGATCCGGCACAAGCTGTCAAAACGCTTCGATCCAACCGTGCTTCAAGCCTTCACCCGCCGCGCTTCCACCTCTTCGCAGCGATCCTCTTGGTAGGGGCGGAGAGCCCCTTTTTGCCTCAGGAACTGGAAATCGCACCTGCCGGATCGTGGCCGGTGCATGATCACGTAGTAGCTGTATCCCGCTTCGAAGTGCACCTCGTAGACCTTGTCGCATTCATATGGACCGTCGTGCCAACCGCCGCCGTCTCCTCCGATCGAGCAGGTGAGATGGATCCGGTGCTTGCCGGGACTGACGGCAATCTCGCGCTTTTCAACGAAAAGGCCGTGGTCGAGCGCCACTCCGTCGACCTTGGCAATGACGGGCATCGTGGGCGTGTGATCATCCAGATGCCCCCGGGTGATGGCTGAGACCATCAGGTCATTGGTGATCTCCTTGGCGATTCCCGGACCGAGCGACTCGATCCTCACCAACTCCCCCCGGCTCACCTTCAGCCGATCGAGGCTGCCCAGCCGGCTGGTGCAGGACAGGCACAGCCACACTACGGGAAGGATCAAGAAAAGGCGGGCATTCATGTTTGCAGCATCCGGAATCTAGTTCCGCATGCTGCTGGGCGTCAATTCGGATTGCGCCCCGGGGAGTGCCCGCAAGGGCTCAGTCTTCCTTCGCTTCCTCAGCGTATTCCTGAATGCTTTTGACCGTCAGCTCCTGGTCCTGCAGCGAGCGGATGGCCTTCACGCAGGCCTCGGCAGCCGCCAGGTTGGTGACGTAGGACGTCTTCTCGGCGATGGCGGTGGAGCGGATCTTGACCTCATCGGCCCGGGCCTCGTGGGTGCTCGGGGTGTTGATGATGAACTTGATCTCGCGGTTCTTGAGCATGTCGATGACGTTGGGGCGCGCGCCCTCGTGTAGCTTGTGCAACTTCTGGGCCTCAATTCCCTCTTTGGTCAGGCGCTCGTAAGTGCCGCCCGTGGAGAAGATGGTGAAGCCGAGCTCGACGAGTTCGCGGGCAATGGGCATGGCGCGGTCCTTGTCGCGGTCGGAAATCGAGAGGAAGACGTTGCCTTTCTCGGGCAAGGTATTGAAGGCGCTGATCTGACTCTTGGCATAGGCCATGCCCCAGTCGGCATCGATGCCCATGACCTCGCCGGTGGACTTCATCTCGGGGCCGAGCACGGTGTCGACACCCGGGAAGCGGTTCCAGGGGAAGACGGCTTCCTTCACGGCGAAGTGCTCGGGCACGATGGTCTCGGTGTAGCCGAGGTCAGCGAGCTTGTGGCCGAGCATGACCTTGGCGGCCAGCTTGGCGAGGGAAACGCCGGTGGCCTTGGAGACGAAGGGCACGGTGCGGGAAGCGCGAGGGTTGACCTCGATGACGTAGAGCTCGTTGTCCTTCACGGCGAACTGGATGTTCATCAGACCGACCACCTCAAGCTCCTTGGCCATCGCCTTGGCGGCGCGCTCGATCTCGGCCTTGATCTCGTCGGTGAGGCTGTAGGCGGGAATCACGCAGGCGGAGTCACCGGAGTGAATGCCGGCCTGCTCGATGTGTTCCATGATGGAGCCGATCACTGCGGTCTCGCCGTCGCTGATGCAGTCGACGTCAATTTCGGTGGCGCCATCGAGGAAGCGGTCGACGAGGACCGGACGCTCGGGCGAAGCGTCGACGGCCTCGCGCATGTAGCGCTTCAGCTCCTCGTCGCTGTAGACGATCATCATCGCGCGCCCACCGAGGACGAATGAGGGGCGGACCAGCACCGGGTAGCCGATCTTGTTGGCGACCTCGATGGCTTCCTTCTCGTTGGTGGCGGTGCCGGCCTCGGCCTGCTTGAGATCGACCTTGTCGAGAAGTGCTGAGAAGAACTTGCGGTCCTCGGCCTGCTCGATGGACTTGGGCGAGGTGCCGATGATGGGCACGCCGTGGCGCTCCAGGTCGGCGGCGAGGTTGAGCGGGGTCTGGCCACCGAATTGAACGATCACCCCATGGGGCTTCTCCTGCTCGCAGATGTTGAGCACGTCCTCGAGGGTCAGCGGCTCGAAGAAGAGCTTGTCGGAGGTGTCGTAGTCGGTGGAGACGGTCTCGGGGTTGGAGTTGACCATGATGGCCTCGTAACCGAGCTCTTTGGCGGCGAAGGCGGCGTGGACGCAGCAGTAGTCGAACTCGATGCCCTGACCGATGCGGTTGGGCCCACCGCCGAGAATGATGATCTTCTTCTTGTCTCCGGTGCGGGCCTCGTTTTCCTCACCATAGTTGGAGTAGAAGTAGGGCGTGTAGGCCTCGAACTCAGCCGCACAGGTGTCGACCAGTCGGTAGCCGGGGATGATGCCGGCCTGCTTGCGCTCCTCGCGGACTTCGTCCTCGCTGCAGCCGCGGGCGACCGCGATCTGGCGGTCCGAAAAGCCCATCTTCTTGGCGCGCTTGAGATCCATCGTGGCGAGCTCCTGACCCTCGTCGGCGATCTGCTTGAGGTGGCGCAGGAACCAGGGGTCGATCTTGGTGGCCTCAAAGACCTCCTCGAGCGTCCAGCCTTGGGTGAAGGCGGTCTGCAGCCAGAAGATGCGCTCGGCGTTGGGGATGGTGAGCTTGCGGGTGATCTCCTCTTTGGTCGGATTCTTGGGGTCCTTGCCATCAAAGCCGAAGCCGAAGCGGCCGGTTTCCAGCGAGCGCAGGCACTTCTGCATGCTCTCCTTGAAGGTGCGGCCGATGGACATGGCCTCGCCAACCGCCTTCATCGAGGTGGTCAGGGTGGAGTTGGCGGTGGCGAATTTCTCGAAGGTGAAGCGCGGGATCTTGGTGACGACGTAGTCGATGGTCGGCTCGAAGGAAGCCGGGGTCTCGCGGGTGATGTCGTTGGGCAGCTCGTCGAGGGTGTAGCCGACGGCCAGCTTGGCGGCGATCTTGGCAATCGGGAAACCGGTCGCCTTGGAAGCCAGGGCCGAGGAGCGCGAGACGCGAGGGTTCATCTCGATCACAATCATGCGGCCGGTCTCGGGGCAGACGGCGAACTGGATGTTGGAGCCGCCGGTCTCCACGCCGATCTCGCGAATCACCGCAAAGGAGGCGTCGCGCATGATCTGATACTCGCGGTCGGTGAGGGTCTGGATGGGGGCGACGGTAATGGAGTCCCCGGTGTGCACGCCCATGGGGTCGAGGTTTTCGATCGAGCAAATGACCACGCAGTTGTCCGCGCAGTCGCGCATCACCTCCATCTCGAATTCCTTCCAGCCAAGCAGGGACTCGTCGATGAGCACCTCGGAAACCGGCGAGAGGTCGAGGCCGCGGGTGACGATTTCCTCGAACTCCTCGCGGTTGTAGGCAATGCCACCGCCGGAACCCCCGAGGGTGAAGGCGGGGCGCACGATGAGCGGCAGGGTGCCGATTTCATCCAGCACCTTCCAGGCCTCCTCCATGCTGTGGGCGATGCCGGACTGGGGCATGTCCAAGCCAATCTTTTCCATCGCCTTCTTGAAAAGGTCGCGGTCCTCGCCCTTGTCGATGGCCTCGGCATTGGCGCCGATCATTTTCACGCCGTGCTTGTCGAGCGTGCCGGCCTTGAACAGGTCCATGGAAGCGTTGAGCGCGGTCTGGCCACCGAGGGTGGGGAGCAGCGCGTCTGGCTGCTCGCGGATGATGATTCTCTCGATGCAGGCCGGGGTGATGGGCTCGATGTAGGTGCGGTGGGCGAACTCCGGGTCGGTCATGATGGTGGCCGGATTGGAATTCACCAGAATCACCTCATAGCCCTCTTCCTTGAGTGCCTTGCAGGCCTGGACGCCCGAATAGTCGAATTCACAGCCTTGGCCGATGACGATGGGGCCGGAGCCGATGACGAGGATTTTGCGGATCGAGGTGTCTTTGGGCATGACTGGGGGATGGTTTCAGCGCGGGGATTCCAAAAATGTTCCGGCCAAATTTGAAGGGGTTTGTCAGGGATTGGGCCGCTTGTAAAGGGTGGGATGGGAATATGACGCATTCTGCGCCGTCATCCGCCTACGCCCTACGGGCTAGGGCGCGACATGGGGGTCATGGGGGGGCTGGCGCAGGATCGGATGGGCCAGAGCGGTGTGGGCCAGCAGGAATGGCTAGGGGCTCTCCTGAGCCTCAGCGACTTTGACTACATACATCAACAGCAACCCTTCAATGCGGACACTATCGAAGTGGTTGTTCACCGCAGTGATCGTCTCAGTCTCTGGATCGTATTCGATCGAAGCTCCCTCGGGAAAGGCGACCCCGGCCCTCGCAAACACCTCCCTTACCGTCTTGTGGCTTGGCGGTGCAGGCGGGGCGGACGCATCAAAGAAAGGATTGGACTCAGGCGAAGGGGAGTCCGTGTCTGCGCGAATGGCCTGGATGACCTCCTCGGACACGTGCCATTGGCTGGTGGCCATGCCTGCAAATCGCTCGCCTCCATCCATCAACATGGCCCCCATAGGCCGAAAGATCGCCTCATCAATGCGGTCATGGTCCAAAGGACCCAGAGACTGAAGAATTTGATCCATCTCATCCAGCCGACCGGCATCATGCCTCACCGTCAATTCACCTCGGTTCGGGCAGTAGCGAACAAACGCACCATCGGCAAATGGGATTCCATAGCCGTGCTCGAAGATCCCGGTGAAGGTCTCATCCTTGGTAATTTCACTGATCAATTTACTGCGGTCTTCCAGACCTACCCACAACTCGTTCTGAGTCGGCGGCCGATTCCTTTGCCGCTCTTCCCGCTCCAGAAGCCCGCGCAAATGGACGGGCACTTGCCACGACCGCTCCTCCATTCCTGTCGTTTCCTCACCGCTTGTGTTCACTTCACTCGGTTTGCACCCGATGAGCACGGAAATCAGAGCCATCAGCACCTGAATTTGGATTGCCCTAAGCATGCAGGCACAGTGGCAGGCAGCCTATCGTGGTCGAGTCGATAATGGTTTTGCTTGCATCTCACTGACCAGGGGAGCCAGCTTGAATCATGCAATCGATGACCGGATTTGGGCGTGGCAGTGGGCAGCATGAGGGCGTGCAGGCCAGCGTTGAGATTTCGACGGTCAACCGCAAGCAGGCGGAGGTAGTGATCCAGATGCCGCGCGAGCTGGCTGAACTCGAGAGCAGCATCCGCAAGACGGTGCTGGGAAGCATTTCGCGTGGGCGCGCCCAGGTGTCCATCAAGCTGGAGCAGGAGAGCGCCGAGACGACCGAGCTCAAGGTCGACCAAGGCCTGGCCTCGGCCCTGCAGCAGGCGATGACCCAGCTCGGCGAGGAACTGGGCCAGGATCTCACCCTCAGCGCCAGCGACCTGCTAAGCCAGCCCGAGCTGGTCTCACTCGGCGAGGCCGAAATCAAGCCCGACAGGGCGATGGCCGCCATCTCCCCCGCCCTCTCCGAGGCGCTCACCGCTCTGCAGGCCATGCGTGCCGAGGAGGGCAAGCATCTGAAGGAGGACTTTCTCACCCGCCTCGACCGGCTCAAGGGCTTCACCTCCTCCCTGGCGAAAGCCGCCCCTGCACGCCCCGAGCGCTACCGCGAACTGCTGATGAAGCGCCTCGCCGACGCCGGCCTCGAACTCGACCTAGAGGACGAGCGCGTCCTACGCGAAATCGCCCTCTTCGCCGACCGCTGCGACATCAGTGAGGAACTCACCCGTCTCCATTCCCACTTCGCCAAGTTCAGCGACTACCTCGAGAGCGGCGAGCCCTGCGGCCGCCCTCTGGATTTCCTCTGCCAGGAGCTGTTTCGCGAATTCAACACGATTGGATCGAAGGCGAATGATGCGAGGATTGCGCAGACAATTGTGGAGGCGAAGACGGAGTTGGAGAAGATCCGCGAGCAGGTGCAGAATGTGGAGTAGGCCAGCGGAGCTGGCCTGTGCTTCGTTCTGGGGTTCTGCTGGATGCGAATGCAGATGCGCGCTTAGATCTCCTGAATGCCCTTGAGGTCGACCTTTTCGCACACCGACAGAAGCGCCGCCTTCTCCTCGTCGCTCACCCTGACATTGGAGAGAAAGATGCCAATCCCCTCAGCCACGCCGACATCCCATTTCCCCTCACGCCTCTGCATGGCGAGGCTTTTGAGCACTGCTTTCAGCGCAGCCGCTTCCTCTTTGGTCAGTTGAACTTCCTTCATGTGAATGGTTGAGAGTTTTTGCCAGCTTAGAGGAATGGCGGTCCAGCCACAATGAAATCCATGCTCATTCATTGAGCCAATGGAGCCACAAAGACCAAGTGGGGGACATACAAAGCTTGGAGCGAGGAACGAGCCCAAGTTTGTGTGTCCCCACCACCGG